>NZ_JAHVCI010000023.1:0-58347 GCF_019265565.1 Cellulomonas sp. PS-H5 | reverse complement strand
GCGCCGCGCGTGCGGGGGCGGCGTCGGCGTGCGGTCCGGGTCCGCGACGGCGGGTGCGGGCACCCCGTCCTGGACGACCAGGCGCTCGGCCGGCGCCCCGGCCCCGGCCCGCGGGTAGGGCAGGTGCTCGCGCAGCCGGACGGCGCGCTCCCCCGTGCGCTCGAGCATCTCCGCGAGCTCGTCGAGCTGCAGGTAGCCGTCGTCGGGCTGGGACGCCTCGGCGAACAGCTGGTCGAACGGGACGTCCACCGGCTCCGCCTCGTCGACGACCGGGGCCTCCGCGTCACGGTCCCGGCGCCGGCGCAGCCCGCTGCGGAGGTCCGCCCAGAACGTGCGCAGGTCCGTCCCCCCGTCGCCCGCCGCGTTCGCCAGGACGATCACGCCGATGGCAGCGACGAGCGCCAGCCCGATCACCACGAGATAGCCGCCCATGGGGACGATTGTCCGCCGTCGACCTGGGAGCCGGCGGGACGGCGCCCGCATCGGCGGCGAACCCCCACGTGATCTTCACACCGTCAGGCGGGGACCTCGTCGCGGAGCCGCTGGGAGATGACCGTCGTCACGCCGTCGCCCCGCATCGTGACGCCGTACAGGGCGTCGGCGATCTCCATCGTCCGCTTCTGGTGCGTGACGACGATGAGCTGGGAGTCCTCCTGCAGCTCGCGGAAGATCTCCAGCAGCCGGCCCAGGTTCGCGTCGTCGAGGGCGGCCTCGACCTCGTCCATCACGTAGAACGGGCTCGGCCGGGCCTTGAAGATCGACACCAGCAGCGCGACCGCGGTGAGCGAGCGCTCGCCGCCGGACAGCAGAGACAGCCGCTTGACCTTCTTGCCGGCGGGCCGGGCCTCGACCTCGATGCCGGTCGTGAGCATGTCCGACGGGTCGGTCAGCACCAGCCGACCCTCGCCGCCGGGGAACAGCCGCGGGAACACCCGGTCGAACTGCTCGGCGGTGTCGCGGTAGGCGTCGGCGAACACCCGCTCGACGCGCTCGTCGATCTCCTTGACGATCTCCAGCAGGTCGGCGCGCGACTTCTTGAGGTCGGCGAGCTGCTCGACCAGGAACTTGTGCCGCTCCTCGAGCGCCGCGAACTCCTCCAGGGCCAGCGGGTTGACCCGGCCCAGCTGCGACAGCGCGCGCTCGGCCGCCTTCAGCCGCTTCTCCTGCTCGGCGCGGACGTACGGCACCTCGCGCGGGCCGGCGTCCTCGTCCTCGCCCGCCCCGGCCGCGGGCGGGGTGAGGACCGGGACGGGCCGGTGCGGGCCGAACTCCTCGACCAGCACCGTCGGGTCGATGCCGAGGTCCTCGACGGCACGGACCTGCAGCTGCTCGACCCGCAGCCGCTGCTCCGCGCGCAGCACCTCGTCCCGGTGCGCGGCGTCGGTCAGCCGGGCGACCTCGCGCTGGGTCTCGTCGACCCGCGACCGCACCGCGGACAGCGCGGTCTCCCGCTCGGCGCGCGCGGCCTCCGCGGCGTCCCGCTCGTCGGCGGCCCGCTGCAGCGCGTGCTCGATCGCGCCGAGCGCCTGCGTCGCGCCCAGGGCGACGGCGGTCGCGACGGCGGCCTGCCGGGCGCGGGCGCGCTCCCGCTCGGCGGCCCGCTCGCGCGCGGCCCGCTCGGTGCGCGCGGCGCGGTCGAGCGACTCGGCGCGGCCGGACAGCGCCCGGGCCCGCTCCTCGGCGGTGCGCAGGCTGAGCCGGGCCTCGGTCTCCTTGCCGCGCGCGGCGGTCGCGGCCGCGTTCGCGGCGTCCCGCTCCCCCGTGCGCTCCTCGATCGCGGCGTCCGTGTCGGCGGGCTCGGCCTCGGCGGCGGCCAGCCGCTCGGTGAGCTCGGCCAGCTCGGCGGCGCCGTCGGCGAGGGTCTGCTCCGCGGTGGCCAGCGACGCCTGGACGCGCTCCGCCTCGTTCCGCGCGGCGCGGGCGGTCGCGCCGAGGTGGCCGAGCTGCTCGGCGACCGCGGCCAGCGCGGCGTCGGACTCGTTGAGCTCGTCGAGGGTGCGCTGGTATTCGGCGCGGGCGGCCTCCTCGGCCTCGCGCGCGCCCACCAGGGCGAACCGCGCCTGCTCCGCGCGGGCCGCCGCCGCCTCGGCGCCCTGCCGGGCGTCGTCCAGGGCGGACTGCAGGTGCAGGGCGCTCGGCGCGGTGGCGGAGCCCCCGGAGGCGCGGTGCGCGGCGAGCACGTCGCCGGCGCGGGTCGCGACCACGAGGTCGGGGCGGTCGCGCAGCACGCCGCGTGCGGCGACCAGGTCGTCCACGACGGCGACGCCGCGCAGCAGCCGCCGCACGGCGGGGACGACGGCCGGCGGCGCCTGGACGAGGTCGAGCGCCCAGTCGGCGCCGTCGGGGGCCGCGCCCTGGTCCTCGTCGCCCGCGTCCGCCGCGTCCCCGGCCGCGACGACGAGCCCCGCCCGCCCGGCGTCCTGCTCGCGCAGCCAGCGGATCGCGTCCACCGCCGCCTCCACCGACTCGACCGCGACCGCGTCCGCGGACGCACCGAGCGCCGCCACGATCGCGTCCTCGTCCCCGGCCGCGACGCCGAGCAGCGCGGCGACCGAGCCGACCACGCCGACCAGGTCGTCCGCCGCGAGCAGCGCGCCGGCGCCGTCCTTGCGGGTCAGGCTGAGCTCGAGCGTCTCGATGCGGGACTCCAGCGCGGCGCGCTCGCGCTCGGCCTCGGTCAGCTGCGCCGTCAGCTCGGCGACCCGCGCTGACGCGGTCTCGACGGCCTCGGCGGCCGCCTCGTGCGCGGCGTCCAGGTCCTCCTCGCCCTCCTCGACGCCGGCGACCCGGGTCTCCAGGGCGGTGAACTCGACGGTCGCCTCGTGCCCGCGGCGCTCGGCCGCGGTCAGCGTCTCGCGGAGCCGGCCGATCTCGGCCTCGGTGGCCTCCAGCCGGCTGCGCCGCGCGCCGACCTGCCCGGCGAGGCGTGCGAGCCCCTCGCGGCGGTCGGCCGCACCGCGCAGCACGGTGGCCAGCGCCTTCTCGGCCGCCGCGGCGGCGCCCTCCGCATCCTGGCGGGCGGCCTGCGCGGCCTCCAGCGCGGCGCGGGCGGCGTCGACCTCGGCGGTGAGCTCGGCCTCGGCCGCGCGCGCGCGCTCCGCCTGGCGCTCGAGGTCGTCCGGGTCCTGCCCGCGGGTCGGCTCGGGACCGGCCCCGCCCAGCAGCCGGGCGCGGTCCGCGGCCAGCGAGGCCGTCCCGCGCAGGCGCTCGCGCAGCGAGGACAGCCGGTACCAGACGTCGGACGCCTCGCCGAGCGCCGGCGCCGCCTCGGCCGCCTCGCGCTCCAGCGCCGCGAGCCTGGTGCGGGCGGCGTCCAGCGCCGCCTCCGCCTCGGCCCGGCGGGCCCGCAGAGCCGTGTCGTCGGCGATCTCCTGCTCCAGCTGCGCGGTGAGCTGCGCCAGGTCGTCGGCGAGCAGCCGCGCGCGGGCGTCGCGCAGGTCGGCCTGCACGGTCTGTGCGCGGCGGGCGACCTCGGCCTGCCGCCCGAGCGGGCCGAGCTGGCGGCGCAGCTCCCCCGTCAGGTCGGTGAGCCGGGTGAGGTTCGCCTGCATCGCGTCGAGCTTGCGGAGCGCCTTCTCCTTGCGCTTGCGGTGCTTGAGGACGCCCGCGGCCTCCTCGATGAACCCGCGGCGCTCCTCCGGGGTCGCGCGCAGCACGGCGTCGAGCTGCCCCTGGCCGACGATGACGTGCATCTCGCGGCCGAGCCCGGAGTCGGACAGCAGGTCCTGGATGTCGAGCAGCCGGCACGCGCGGCCGTTGATCGCGTACTCCGAGCCGCCGTTGCGGAACAGCGTCCGCGAGATCGTGACCTCGGTGTACTCGATCGGCAGGGCGCCGTCGGTGTTGTCGATCGTCAGCGCGACCTCGGCCCGGCCCAGCGGCGGGCGGCCGGAGGTGCCGGCGAAGATGACGTCCTCCATCTTGCCGCCGCGCAGCGACTTGGCGCCCTGCTCGCCCATGACCCAGGCGAGCGCGTCGACGACGTTGGACTTGCCGGAGCCGTTCGGCCCGACGACGCAGGTCACCCCGGGCTCGAGGTTCAGCGTCGTCGCCGAGGCGAACGACTTGAACCCGCGCAGGGTGAGCGTCTTCAGGTGCACGGGCCGCAGCCTAGTGCGGCCGCGGCCCGTGCCCCGGGAGGTGGTGGGTCAGACCGCCAGGGCCGGGAACCAGAGGGCGATCTCGCGGGCGGCCGACTCCTCGGAGTCCGAGCCGTGCACGAGGTTCTGGGTGACCTTGAGGCCCCAGTCGCGGCCGAGGTCGCCGCGGATGGTGCCGGGCGCGGCGGTGGTGGGCTCGGTGGCGCCGGCCAGGGACCGGAAGCCCTCGATGACGCGGTGGCCCTCGGCCACGACGGCCAGGACCGGCCCGGACTTCATGAAGTCGACGAGGGGCTGGAAGAACGGCTTGCCCTGGTGCTCGGCGTAGTGCTCCTCCAGGAGGGCGTCGTCGGCGGTGCGGAGCTCGACGGCCACGAGGGTGTAGCCCTTGGCCTCGATGCGGCGGAGGACCTCGCCGGAGAGTCCGCGGCCGACGCCGTCGGGCTTGACCAGGACGAGGGTGCGCTGGATGTCGCTCATGCCCCGAACCCTAACGAACGAGCACCGCCGAGATCGGACCGTTCCGCCGAGATCGGACCGGCGACGGTCCTACCTCGGCGCGCAGGTCCTATCTCGGCGAGCCAGGCGCGGTCGGCGAGCCAGGCGCGGTCGGCGAGCCCGGCGCGGCGGGCGGGTCCTGGGCGCGGGGCGGGAGGCCGCCCTGCGGTGTCTGGTCCGGGTACTCGGCGTCGAACGCCGCCCGCTCGCGGTCGATCCGCGCGCCCAGGCGCAGGGACACGAACCAGAGCACCGCGAACAGCAGGCCGAGCGCGAACATCAGCGGGATCACGAACCCGCAGGCGATGACGACCACCTGCGCGACCGACCCGGCGACGTAGCCGCCCGGCGCGGTGACCAGCCGGGACAGCACGACGAGCACGACGAACAGCACGCCCGCGACGGTCCAGAGCACCGCCGGCGACGCCGCGACCACGCCGGCCTGCGCCAGCCCGTACGCCGTCAGCGCCGCGAACAGCACCAGCACGCCCTCGAGGACCAGGATCATCGAGGTGAACTGGGGCTTGGCGGGGCGCTTCTGGCGCACGGGCCGAGAGGAGTGCATGCTCACGCGGGAAGGCTACCTGCGGTCGTCGGCGGAGCCGTGGTCCGGGCCCGCGCCCTCGCCCGGGGCGGCCGCGGACGCGCTCGGGGTCGCCCCCGTCGCACCCGCGGTCGCCTCGCCGCGCGCCACCATGCCGGCGACGTCGGACAGCTTCACCTCGCGCAGGAACAGCGTGAGCACGAAGCCGACCGCCAGCAGCGGCACCAGGTACCAGAACGCCGGGGCGAGCGCCTCGGTGTACGCGGTGACCACGCCGTCGTGCAGCGGCTCGGGCAGCTGGGAGACGAGAGCGGGAGTCAGCGACTCGGCGGAGCCGCCGGTGTCGATCCCCGCGGAGCCGGCGCCCGCGAACACGGACTCGAGCCGCTCGGACAGCCGCGTGGTGAAGATCGTGCTGAACAGCGCGGTGCCCACCGCGGCGCCGATCTCGCGGAAGAAGTTGTTCGCGGAGGTGGCGGTGCCGAGCTCGTGCGGGTCGACGGAGTTCTGCACGGCCAGCACGACGGTCTGCATGACGAGGCCGAGGCCCGCGCCGAGCGCGAAGATCATCGCGCCGAACAGCACCATCGACATGTCGCCGGTGATCGTGGTGAGCCAGGCCAGGCCGAGCGTGGTGATCGCCATGCCGGTGATCGGGAACGCCTTGTACTTCCCGGTCTTCGTGATCGCGAGGCCGGAGGCGATCGAGGTCAGCATGACGCCGACGGTCATCGGCAGCATGAGCAGGCCGGACTCGGTCACGCCCGAGCCGGTCGACATCTGCAGGAAGGTCGGGAGGAACGCGAGCGACGCGAACATGCCCATGCCGATGACCAGGCCGATGCCGGTGGCGAGGGTGAACGTCGGGTTCTTGAACAGGCGCAGCGGGAGGATCGGCTCGGCGGCGCGCAGCTCGACGAGCACGAACGCCACGGCGGCGGCCAGGGTGCCGACCAGCAGGCCGACGAGGCGCGGGTCGGACCAGTCGTAGCCGCCCTCGCCGGACAGCGAGGTCCACGAGGTGACGAGCACCAGGCCGGAGGTGGCCAGGGTCAGCAGGACGATGCCCGCGACGTCGAGCGGGCGGTTCGACCGGTGGCTCGGCAGCTTCAGCGTGAACCAGGCGACGACGAGCGCGGCGATGCCGATCGGGATGTTGATCCAGAAGCACCAGCGCCAGTCGAAGTGGTCCGTGAACAGGCCGCCGAGCAGCGGGCCGGCGACCGCGGAGACGCCGAACAGCGCACCCATCGGGCCCATGTACTTGCCGCGCTCCTTGGCGGGCACGATGTCGGCGATGATCGCCTGCGACAGGATGATCAGGCCGCCGCCGCCGAGGCCCTGGACGCCGCGCCAGATGACCAGCTCGTGGAAGGTCTGCGCGAAGCCGGCGCCGGCGGACGCGAGCGTGAACAGGCTGATCGCGACCAGGAACGGCCAGCGCCGCCCCCACAGGTCGCCGAACTTGCCGTACAGCGGCATGACGATCGCGATCGCCAGGATGTAGATCGTCACGACCCAGCCCTGGTGCTCGACGCCGTTCAGCTCGCCGACGATCGTGGGCATCGCGGTGCCGACGATCGACTGGTCGAGGGACGACAGCAGCATGCTGGCGAGCAGGGCCCCGAAGATCAGCCACACGGTGCGCTGGTTCAGCTCCACCAGGGGCTTGTCGGGGGCGGGGGCGGCGGTGGCCATGGGTACCTCGTTCTCGTGCGGGCGGCGCCGGGGCCGCCGGGGCGACGCCGGGGCGGGGCCGTCGTCGGCGGTGGTGGTGCGGCGGGTGGTGGTGCGGTGGCCGCGGAGGCGGCCGGACCGCGACGGGTGCTAGCGGGGCGCGAAGATCGCGGTGAGGTCCGCGACGACCGACGGCAGGTGGTCCTGGACGTCGCCGGTCCCCCCGGCGGTGTCCCAGCGCACGAACGTCGCGTGGGCGAGGCCGAGCAGCAGGGTCCCGACCAGGGCGACCGCGGACTCGTCGGCCGCGTCGCCGAGCCGGCGCCGGACCAGGGCGCCGATCTCGTCGTGCAGGCCCTGGACGTGGGTGTAGGCCCGGAGCATGAGCTCCGGGTGGCCCTTCGCGAGCTCGAAGGCCCGCTCCATCCGCTCCTTGCCGAGCGGCGGGTGGTCGAGGGCGCTGGCGGTGAGGGCCTGCATGTCGGCGAGCAGGTCGCCGGTGGGCCCGCCGGTCGCGAACGCCTCGGCGGCGGCCTCGTCGAGGCGCCAGTGCTCCATGCCGAGCACGGCGTCGTCCTTCGACTCGAAGTAGTTGAAGAACGTGCGGACCGAGACGCCGACCTCGGCGCAGATGGCCTCGACCGTCACGCGGTCCAGGCCCTGCTCCGCCGCGAGGCGGTGGGTGGCGTCGACGAACGCCTCCAGGCGGGCGCGCTTCTTGCGCGCCCGCAGCCCCTCGGGCTCCACGACTTCTTGCACGCCCTGAATTATTGCAGAGCGTGCAGAGTTGTCCAGGGCAACGGAGGTGCGAGGCCCGTCACACCTCGCCGAAGCCCTCCTCGACCGCCCCGACGAACGCGTCCACGGCGACCCGCGCCTGCGGACCGGTGGCCGTCACCTCGAGGGTCCGGCCCTGCGTCGCGGCGAGCTGCATGAGCTCCAGGACGCTCGCGCCGTTCACGCCGTCGACCTGCACGGCGGCGTCGAACCCGGCCATCATCCGGGCGAGCACCGCGGCCGGGCGGGCGTGCAGTCCCATGGGGTTGCGCACGACGACGTGCGCGGTGATGGGGGCTGCGGAGTCGCCGGCGTGCGGCGGCGCGGGCGGCGTGGGCTCGGCGGACGCCTCGGGCGCCACCTCCCCCGGCCCCGCGGCGTGCGGGAAGCCCGCCCCCGCGGCCACGGCGGCGCCGAGCACCTCGCCCACCGGCGCCCCGCCCGCGGCGGTCACCCCGGCGGCGACCGCCGCCTCGACGAACGGCGCGTCCGCCAGGTGCACCCGGGCCGCGACGTCCTCGTCGAGGAACTCGAGGACGGACTCGGTGGTGAGGACCGCCGACCCCAGGTCGGTGAGCACGACCGCGGACCGGCCGTCGGCCGTCGCCTCGCCGAGCGCCTGCTCGACCAGGTCGAAGCTCGTGCCGAGCCCGCCCGCGCCGTCGCCGCCGGCCGCGACGATCAGCACCTCCGGCGCCATCTGCGCCGCCAGCTCCCGGACGCCCTCGGCCAGCGTCGCCGAGTGCGAGACCAGGACGAGGGCGACCGGGGCGGTCATGCCGTCGCCTCCGCGGTGGCAGCCGCCGCCTCGAGGATCAGGGCGGTCGACGTGGCGCCGGGGTCCTGGTGCCCGGCCGAGCGCTCGCCCAGGTAGGACGCGCGCCCCTTCGTCGCGACCAGGGGAATCGTCGCCTCGGCCCCGGCGCGCGCCGCCTCGGCCGCGGCGGCCAGCACCGCGGCCGGGGAGGCGCCCGCGTCGGACGCGGCCACGGCGGCCTCGACCGCCGGGGTCCACGCGTCGACCATCGTCTTCTCGCCCGTCGTGGCCTTGCCGCGCACGACGATGCCCTCCAGGCCGGCCTCCAGCAGCGCCACGACCGCGGCGCTGTCGAGCTCCGGCAGCCCGGTCACCTTCGCGGCGCGCAGGTAGGCCGTGCCGTACAGCGGGCCCGCGGCGCCGCCGACGGTGGACATGAGGGTCGTGGCCACGAGCTTGAGCACGGCGCCGACGTCGCCCGGCGGGGCGTCCAGCGCGTCCAGCTTGGCCGTCACGGCGGTGAACCCCCGGTTGAGGTTCTCGCCGTGGTCGCCGTCGCCGATCTGCCGGTCGAGCTCGATGAGCTCCTCCCGGTGCTCGGCGACCACCTGCGCCGTGCGCCGCACCCAGGCGACCGCCCAGCCCGCGTCCAGAGAGCCCGTCATGTCCCGTTCCCACCTCCGCCGTCGGACCCACGACCCCGCCCCCGGGAGGGCGGCGGGCCGGCTACCAGTGCAGCGCGGCCGTGCGCACCGGCGCGTCCCAGAGCGCGGTGAGCTCGTCGTCCAACCGGAGGACAGTGACCGAGGCGCCCTGCATCTCCAGTGATGTCACGTAGTTGCCCACGAGCGAGCGGGTCACCTGGACCCCGCGGCCCTCGAGCAGCTTGCGTGCCTGACGATAGACGACGTAGAGCTCCGACAGCGGCGTGCCGCCCATGCCGTTGACGAACAGCAGCACCTGCTCCCCGGACGCCAGGCCGAGGTCGTCGGCCACCGGGGTCAGCAGCATCTCGGTGATCTCGTCGGCCGGGGCGGCCTTGATGCGGCGCCGGCCCGGCTCGCCGTGGATGCCGATGCCGATCTCGAGCTCGTCGTCCGGCAGGTCGAAGGACGGCTTGCCGGCGTGCGGGACGGTGCACGCGGTCAGCGCGACGCCCATCGACCGCGCGTTCGCCACGACCTTCTCCGCCACCGCGACGACGGCGTCCAGGTCGTCCCCCCGGGCGGCGGCTGCGCCGGCGATCTTCTCGACCGCGACGGTGCCCGCGACGCCGCGGCGGCCCGCGGTGTACAGCGAGTCCTCGACCGCGACGTCGTCGTGCACGACCACCGTCCGGACCGTCAGGTCGTCGGCGTCGGCGAGCTCGGCGGCGGTCTCGAAGTTGAGCACGTCGCCGGTGTAGTTCTTGACGATCGCGAGGACGCCCGCCCCGCCGTCGGCCGCCGCGAACGCGGGGGCGATCTGGTCCGGTGTGGGCGAGGTGAACATCGCGCCCGGCACGGCGGCGTCGAGCATCCCGTCGCCGACGAACCCGGCGTGCAGCGGCTCGTGGCCGGAGCCGCCGCCGGACACGAGGCCGACCTTGCCGCTCACGGCGCCGCCGGCGCGGGAGACGAACAGCGGGTCGGTGTGCACCTCGACCACGTCGGCGTGCGCGAGGCCGAAGCCCTCCACCGACTCGGCGACGACGTTCTGGGGGTCGTTGATGAGCTTCTTCACGGCGATGCTTCCTTCCCGGCACCCGGACCGCGGCGCCCTCGCCGCGACAGTGCTCACACTCGCCGCGCTGGTCGCGGGCCGTCAAGGGCACGGTGTGCGGCGGGGGTGCACGTTCGTGCACCCCCGCCGCGGCGTCCGTCAGGCGCGGCCGGTGAGCACCCGCGCCTCGGCCACCAGGTAGATCGACCCGGTCACGAGGACGGCCGCGCCGCGCTCCACCTCGCGCTCCGCGAGGTCCGCCGCCAGGGTCACGGCCTCGTCGAGCCGCTCGCGGACGTGCACCCGGTCCTCGCCGAACACGTCGACGGCGATCTCGGCCAGGTCGTCGACCTCCATCGCCCGCGGGTTCGACGCCCGCGTCACGACGACCTCGGCCAGGTACGGCTCCAGGACCGCGAGCAGGCTCTCGGCGTCCTTGTCCGCCATCGCCCCGACCACCCCGACGATCCGCTGGAACGCGAACGCCTCCTCGACCGCCGCGACCAGCGCCTCCGCGCCCGCGGGGTTGTGCGCCCCGTCGACCAGGACGGTCGGGCTGGACCGGACCAGCTCCAGGCGGCCCGGGGAGTCGACGTCGGCGAACGCCGCCTCCACCACCGACCCGTCCAGCGCGCCGCCGCCGGCGATCAGCGCCTCGACGGCCGCGAGCGCCGCGAGCGCGTTGTGCGCCTGGTGCTCGCCGTGCAGCGGCAGGAACACGTCGGTGTAGACGCCGCCGGAGCCGCGCAGCGTGAGCAGCTGCCCGCCCACGGCGACCTGCCGGTCCACCACGTCGATGTCGACGCCCTCGCGCACCACCCGCGCCCCGTGCTCGGCCGCGGCGTGCAGGATGACGCCCTCGGCGTCCTCCTCCTGCGTCGACAGCACGAGGGTGGCACCGTCCTTGACGATCCCCGACTTCTCCCCCGCGATCTCCACGAGGGTGTGCCCGAGCCAGCGCTCGTGGTCGTAGGCGACCGGGGTGATGACCGCGACCTCGCCGTCGGCGACGTTCGTGGCGTCCCAGCGGCCGCCCATCCCGACCTCGACCACCGCGACGTCCACCGGGGCGTCCGCGAAGGCCGCGAACGCCATGACGGTGAACACCTCGAAGAAGCTCAGCCGGGGCCGACCGGCCTCCTGCTCCTTGACGTCGACCATGTGCACGTACGGCGCGATGTCCTGCCAGGTGGCCACGAACGCCTCGTCGGAGATCGGCTCCCCGTCGATCGCGATGCGCTCCGTCACCCGGTGCAGGTGCGGGCTGGTGAACCGGCCGGTGCGCAGCCCGTGCTCGCGCACCAGCCGCTCGACCATGCGCGCGGTCGACGTCTTGCCGTTCGTGCCGGTGAGGTGCACGACCCGGTACGCCTTCTGCGGGTCGCCCAGCAGGTCGCACACCGCAGCGACCCGGTCGAGGGTCGGGTCGATGTCGTGCTCGGGCGCGCGCTCGAGGATGCCGGCGTACACCTCGTCGGCGGCGCGGCGGGCGGCTGCGGCGGCCTCGTCGCGCTGGTGGTCCGCTCCCCCGCGGCCCTTCGCGGCGGCCATCAGGCGGCCACCCGCTCGACGCCGACGGTGAGCTCGGAGCCGCCGTCCTCGACGACCACCTCCGTCGCCAGCGTCTCCCGCGCGATGAACTCCCGGTGCGCGTCGACCGCGGCCCGGTGCTCGGCCGGGACGCCCAGCGTGAGCCGGATCCGGTCGGTGACCACGAGGTCGGCCGCCTTGCGGGCGTCCTGCACCGCGCGGACCACGTCGCGGGCGTAGCCCTCGGCGAGCAGCGCCTCGTCCAGCGCCAGGTCCAGCACCACGAACCCGCCCGAGGGCAGCACGCCCGCGGCCAGCGTCGGGGCCTCGCCCTCGGCCGTCGTGACGTCGATCGTGGTCGTCAGCTCGTACTCGGACGGCTGCATCGGGACCTCGCCGTCGTCGGTGCGCACGACCACGGTGCCCTCGGCGTCCGTCGACCAGTCGCCGGCCTTCGCCGCGCGGATCACGGCCTGGACGCCGCGGCCCAGGCGCGGGCCGGCGGCGCGCGCGTTCACCGCGAGGTTGCTCCGGACCGCGACGCCGCCGGCGGCCGCCTCCTCGACCGTCGACAGCGCGACGTGCTTGACGTTGAGCTCCGCGGCGAGCAGGTCCGCGAACGGGGCCAGCGCCTCGGGCGTCGCCGTGGCGACGCGCAGCTCGTTCAGCGGCTGGCGGACGCGCAGGCCGTTGGCCTTGCGCAGCGCGAGCGCCGCCGACACCGCCTCGCGCACGCCGTCGACCGCGGCGACCAGGTCGTCGTCGGCCGCGAGCGCCAGGTCGTCCGCCGAGCCGTCGCCCAGGGTCGGCCAGTCGGTCAGGTGCACCGACCGGTCGCCGGTCAGGCCGCGCCACACCTCCTCGGAGAGCAGCGGGGCCAGCGGCGCCATGACGCGGGTCAGCGTCTCGAGCGAGGTCCACAGCGTGTCGAACGCCGCGGCGTCCTCGGACCAGAACCGGTCGCGCTGCGTGCGGACGTACCAGTTGGTCAGCAGGTCCAGGTGCACCCGGACGGTCTCGCAGGCTCCCGGCACGTCGTACGCGTCGAGCTGCGCGGTCACGGTCTCGACCAGCTTCCGGGTCCGGGCGAGCACGTACCGGTCCATGGTGGTGACCGGGGTGTCGGGCGTGACCCGGCCGGCGGTGAGGCCGGTCCCGTCGTTCGCCGCGTTGGCGTACAGCGCGAAGAAGTACCAGGTGCTCCACAGCGGAAGAAGCACCTGGCGCACCTCCGAGCGGATGCCCTCCTCGGTGACGACCAGGTTGCCGCCGCGCAGGATCGGCGACGCCATGAGGAACCAGCGCATCGCATCCGAGCCGTCGCGGTCGAACACCTCGTTCACGTCCGGGTAGTTCCGCAGCGACTTGCTCATCTTGCGGCCGTCCGAGCCCAGCACGATGCCGTGCGAGACGGACGTGCGGAACGCCGGGCGGTCGAACAGCGCGGTCGCCAGCACGTGCAGCAGGTAGAACCAGCCGCGCGTCTGCCCGATGTACTCGGTGATGAAGTCGCCCGGGTAGTGGTGCTCGAACCAGTCGGCGTTCTCGAACGGGTAGTGCACCTGGGCGAACGGCATCGAGCCGGAGTCGAACCACACGTCCAGCACGTCCGGGATCCGGCGCATGGTCGAGTGCCCGGTCGGGTCGTCCGGGTTCGGGCGGGTCAGCTCGTCGATGAACGGGCGGTGCAGATCGGGCTCGCCGGCGTCGTTCAGCGGCAGCCGGCCGAAGTCGGCCTCCAGCTCGGCGAACGAGCCGTAGACGTCGATGCGCGGGTGCGCCGGGTCGTCGCTCACCCACACCGGGATCGGCGTGCCCCAGTACCGGTTCCGGGACACCGACCAGTCGCGGGCGTTCGCGAGCCAGTTGCCGAACTGGCCGTCCTGGATGTGCTCCGGCACCCAGGAGATGTCCTGGTTGAGCTCGACCATCCGGTCGCGGAAGGCCGTGACCTTCACGAACCAGGACGACACGGCCTTGTAGATCAGCGGGTTCCGGCACCGCCAGCAGTGCGGGTACGAGTGCACGTACGACGCCTGGCGCAGCAGGCGGCCGTCGGCGCGCAGCCGCTGGGTGATCGGCTTGTTGGCCTCGAAGACCTGCTGGCCCTCGAAGTCGGGCACGAGGGACGTGAACTTCCCGCCCTCGTCGACGCTCAGCACCGTCGGGATGCCGACCGCCTCGCAGGTCTCCTGGTCGACCTCGCCGTAGGCCGGGGCCTGGTGCACCACGCCGGTGCCGTCCTCGGTCGTGACGTAGTCGGCGAGCAGGATCTGGAAGCCGTGCTCGGCCATGCGCGGCTGGTCCGCCAGGTAGTCGAACAGCCGCTCGTACCGGACGCCGGCCAGGTCGGCGCCGCGCACCTCGCGGGTCACCGCGGCCAGGGCGTCCTCGGCGGAGTCGTAGCCGAGGTCCTTGGCGTACCCCTTGACGAGGTCGCGGGCGAGCAGGAACTGCTCCGCCGTCGCGGAGGTGCCGTTCGGGCCGGCGGGGACCACCGCGTAGGTGACGTCGGGGCCGACCGCGAGCGCCGAGTTGGTCGGCAGGGTCCACGGGGTCGTCGTCCAGGCGAGGGCGGCGACGCCGTCGAGGCCGAGCTCGGCCGTGCGCTCGCCGGTCAGCGGGAACGTGACCGTCACCGTCTGGTCCTGGACGTCCTTGTAGACGTCGTCGTCCATCCGCAGCTCGTGGTTCGACAGCGGCGTCTGGTCGTTCCAGCAGTACGGCAGCACGCGGTAGCCCTCGTACGCCCAGCCCTTGTCGTAGAGCTGCTTGAACGCCCAGATCACCGACTCCATGAACGTCGGGTCGAGCGTCTTGTAGTCGTGCTCGAAGTCCACCCAGCGCGCCTGGCGCGTCACGTACACCTGCCACTCGTCGGTGTACCGCAGCACCGACGTCCGGCAGGCGTCGTTGAACGCCTTGATGCCCATCTCCTCGATCTGCGCCTTGTCGGTGATGCCGAGGATCCGCTCCGCCTCGAGCTCCGCCGGCAGGCCGTGCGTGTCCCAGCCGAACCGGCGCTCGACGCGGCGGCCCCGCTGCGTCTGGTACCGGCCGACGATGTCCTTGGCGTACCCGGTCAGCAGGTGGCCGTAGTGCGGCAGGCCGTTCGCGAACGGCGGGCCGTCGTAGAACACGAACTCGTTGGCGCCGTCGGTGCCGGCGTCACGGGCGTCGATCGACGCCTGGAACGTGCCGTCGGACTCCCAGTACGCGAGGACGTCCTTCTCCAGCGCCGGCAGGTCCGGGGACGCGGGCAGGCCGAAGGACGCGCCGGGCGCGACGGGGGCGGCGTGCTTGCCGCTCGGGGTGCGGTGCAGCGGATAGGCCATGGCGGATGGCGCTCCTGGTGGTCGGCGGGCCCGGGGGCTCGCGGTGCGGTGGCGGATCCACGGGGACGACGCCCGCCCGGCTCTCGCCCGGTGCGCACCGCGGTACCACCCCGCTTGCCGATCGCCGGGTCCCGCCGGGGGCGGGGTCGGCGCGCGACCACTCTCTGCGACGGCTGTGACGGGCCTGCCCCGTCCGGTTCTACTGGGGGCGCCGGTGGTGCTGCCGCCCTGTTCTTCCGGAGGCTCCCCGGTGATGGCCGGATCGGTGCCTGTGCGCACGAGTGTAGCGACGGCGTCCAGCGGGCCGCACCGGGATACCCGCCCGCCGCCCGGGCGCCCGGGTCGATCACCCGGCGATCCGGGCCACCCGCCCTTCCGCCCGGGACGCCCCCGGGCCCAGCGTCGTGCCCGGCGGAGGCACCGGGCCTCCCCGTCACGGAGGGGCACGACATGACCACGCACGACACCTCGTCCACGACCGCCGGCCGCGCGTCCGGCGTCGGTGCCGCCGCAGGGGGCGGCACCGACGCGGCGGGCGCGACGCCCGCGACCACCCCGGCGTCGATCGCCGTCAGCCGCGTCCGGCCGCAGCCGCGCGGCTGGGCGCTCGCCGGGATCGCGGCCGGCGTGACCGGCCTGGTCGGCATCCAGGCCTCGATGGCGCTCGGCGTGAACTGGGAGGAGACCGCCGGCGACGCGGACGCGATCATCGCCGACCTGTCCGGGCGCACCGCGACGCTGCTGCTGTTCCACACCGCGACGATCCTGTCGGCGCTGCTGGCCGTCGTCTTCGCCGCAGGCCTGTCCCGGCGGCTGTCCCAGCAGGCGCCTGCGGGGAGCCTGCTGCCGTCGGTCGCGTCCGGCGGGCTGCTGCTGGTGGCCGTCGCGGGGCTGCTCGGGTCGGGGCTCGACACCCAGTTCATGTTCGGCCTCGCCGATGTCGACCTGATCGTCCCGGAGTCGGGCGCGTTCTTCAGCGACTGGATCGCGACCATCCCGTGGCTGTGGGTCGGGGCGGGGCTGTCCGGGGTCGCGGTGGCCGTGGCGGCGCTGCGGCACGCGGCGGCGCCGCGGTGGCTCGGCTGGGTGGGCGCGGTGCTCGGCGGGCTGACGCTGCTGCTCGGCATCTCGCCGCTGCAGTACATGGCCGGGTTCACCGGCCCGCTCTGGCTGCTGCTGACCGCGATCGGGTTCGCGGTGGGCGACCGGCGGTGATCGTCGAAGTCGTGCCCGAACCCTCCCGTTCTGTGGTGGTCTGCCCCTACGGTGACGCCATGGGCCGGGAGGGTTCGGGCGCGCGCGACCTGCCGCGCGACGGGCTGCCAGGCGTGGCGCTCGCGATCGCCCTGGTCGCCTGGCTGCTCGCCGGGACGGCGGCCGTGCTGCACGTCGCCGCCGGAGGTGGGATGTCCGCGGGCGACCTGCTGTTCACCGCCGTCGACGTCACCGTGGCGGCCGTCTACGGCACCGTCGGCGCGGTCGTCCTGTCCCGGCGCCGGCACCCCGTCGGCTGGCTGGTCGCGCTGACGGGCGTCGCGGGTGGGGTGTCGGCGGTCGGCGGCGCCTGGGGGGTGTTCGCGGCCGCCCGGCCCGGCGCCCCCGCGCTCGACTGGCTGACGGGCGCCTTCGGCTGGGTGTGGGTGCCGGGCACCGTCGCGCTGTTCACCGTGGTGCCGTGGCTGGCCCGCGACCGGCGGCTCGGACCGGTGGCCCGGGCCGGCGTCGCGCTGGGGACCGCCTCTGCCCTGCTGCTCACCGGGACCCGGCTGCTCGCGCCGATGTCCGACGCGCGGGGGGCGATCGCCCTGGTCGTGCTCGCCGGGCTGCTCACCGCGGCCGCGACGTGGTGGCGGTACCGCCGCGGGCCGGCGGCCGAGCGCCGCGGGCTGGGGCTGCTCGCCGCCGCGACCGCGATCATGGCGCTGTCGTTCGTGCCGCTGCTGCTCGCCGACCCCGGCCCCGCGGCGTTCCTCGCCGTGCCGGTGAGCCACCTGGTGTGCCAGGCACTGTTCCCGGCGGCGCTGCTGGTGACGGTGCTCCGCAACCGCCTGTGGGGGCTCGACCTGGCGCTCAGCCGGGCGACGGTCGCCGCGCTGCTGACGCTCACGCTCGCCGGGGTGTACGCGATCGTCACGGCGGGGGTGTCGGCGCTCGCGGGCGCCAGCACGCCGGGCGCGCAGGTCGCCGCGGCCGTCGGAGTGGTGCTGCTGCTCCAACCGGTGCGCGGCTGGCTCCAGACCCGGGTGCGCCACCTCGTCTACGGCGAGGCCACCGATCCCGGGCGGGCGGCGCTGCTGCTGGGCCGGAGCCTGACCACGCCGGGCGGGTCCGCCGACCTCCTGGCCGGGCTGGCGGCGGGCGTCGGCGAGTCGCTGCGGCTCGAGTCCGTCCGCCTGGCGACCCGGGGCGCCGACCCGGTCGCCGCGTCCTGGGGCTCGCCCACGTCCGAGCCGGTGCGCGTGCCGGTCGAGCGCGCCGGCGACGTCGTCGGCGACCTGGCCGTCACCGCCCCGCCCGGCGAGCGGCTGGACGCCCGGAGCCGCACCGCGCTCGACCAGCTCGCACCCGTCGTCGCGGCCGGGCTGGCGCTCGCCACCGGGGCCCGGGACCTGGAGCGAGCCCGGGACGCCGCGACCTCGGCCCGGCTCCGCGAACGCCGCGCGGTCCGGCGGGAGCTGCACGACGGGCTCGGCCCGTGGTTGTCGGGGATGCGCCTCGGGCTGCAGGGGGCGGTCAACCTGCTCGACGGCGGCCGACCCGACGACGTCGAGGCAGCACGCGCCGCGCTCACCGCGCTGCAGGACGAGGCCGAGCGCCGGGTCGAGGACGTCCGGGACCTCGCCCGCGGTCTGCTGCCGCCGGTGCTCGACGAGCAGGGCCTCGGGCCGGCGCTCGACGACCTGGCCCGGCGGCTCGGGCGCGAGGGGTTCGCGGTCGAGGTCGCCGGCGACGACCCCGGCGCGCTCGACCCCGTCGTGGCGGCCGCGGCGTACGGGGTCCTGAGCGAGGCGGCGCGCAACGCGCAGCGGCACTCCGGGGCCGACGGCTGCCGGATCGTGGTGCGCCGGTCCGCGGACCTGCTGGACGTGCGGTGCACCGACGCGGGGCGCGGGCCGGGACCCGCGGCCGGGTCCTCGCGATCGAGCGACGCCGTCGGCGTGGGCACCCGCTCGATGCGGGAGCGGGCGGAGGAGCTGGGCGGTCGGTTCGAGGTGGCCGAGGCGGCGCCGGGCACGGTCGTGCGTGCGGTGCTGCCGCTGGTGCCGGGCGCGCCGGTGCCGGGGGCGCGCGCGGTCGGCGCCGCCGTACCCGACGCCGCCGGGGCGGTGCCGTCGTGACGGTGCGGGTGGCGCTGGTGGACGACCACCCGGTGTTCCGGATCGGTATGGCCGCGCTGCTGGGGTCCCTGGCGGGGGTCGAGGTCGTCGGGACAGCGGCCGGGGCGGCGGAGGCGCGGGCGCTGCTGACCGACGACGGAGCCCCCCGCGTGGACGTCGTCGTCATGGACCTCGACCTCGGCGACGGGTCGGGGATCGACGTCACGCGCGAGGTCGTCGCCGCGCGGCCGGGGACCGCCGTGCTCGTCATGAGCATGCACGAGGACGACGACGCCGTGGTCGCCGCCGTCCGGGCGGGGGCCCGCGGGTACCTGGTGAAGTCCGCGCCGCCCGAGCAGGTCGAGCGCGCGGTCCGCGCCGTCGCCGCCGGGGAGATGATCCTCGGGCCGACGGTGGCGGAGCGGGCGATGGCCTACGTCCTCGGCGGACGCTCGGCGGTCCGGGTGCCGTTCCCGCGGCTGACCGACCGCGAGCGCGAGGTGCTCGACCTGGTCGCCGGTGGCCACGACAACGTGGTGATCGCGCGACGGCTGGGGCTGTCGGCGAAGACGGTCCGGAACCACGTGGCGAACGTGCTCACCAAGCTGGAGGTGCCGGACCGGTCCGCGGCGATCGTGCGGGCGCGGGCCGAGGGCCTCGGCGGCGCGGGCGTGTCGGCGGGCTGAGGCGCGGGGCCCGGCCCGATCTCCACCCGATTGTCGCGCCGCACCCGGTTCGATCGGGTGGCCGCGCGACGATCGGGTGGGGTTCGGCGCGCAGCCCCCAGGGCTACGTCCCGCAGGCCTCGTCGAACAGCGCCACCGCCCGGGCGTCCCCGGCGAGCAGCGCCGCCACGTGGCCCTCCTCCTCGACGAGCGTCGGGTAGCCCCAGACCGCCACGACCGGCTCGCCCCAGAGCGTCCGGCGTCCGGCCCGCGCCCCGGAGTCCAGGGCGAACGCCCAGCCCGCGGGCACGACCGTCGCGACGCCCGCGAACAGCTCCGCGGGCACGAACGCCGGGCCGCCCCAGTCGTCGCGCACCAGCACGCTCAGGTGGTCGGCGAGCACCAGGACCCCCGCCGCCTCGTACGTGCGTCCGGGCGTCACCGCGTACGCAGACGCCTCGCTGGTGCCGCGTGGTCGGCGGCCGGCGGGGAGGAACGCGCCGCGGGCCGCCACGCAGCGCAGCCGCAGCACGGACAGGCCCCGCACGCGACCGGCCCCGCCGACCGCGCCGTCAGTCCGTGACCGGCGGCTGCGCCGACCAGGGGAACGTGATCCACCGGTCCGTCCGGCGCCACACGAAGTCCGGCGCGACGATCGAGTGCGACTTCGCGTACAGCACCGCCGTGCGCGCCTCCTCGCAGTGCTCCGCGACCAGCCGCTGCACGAGCGCCAGGGTCTCCCCCGTGTCCGCCACATCGTCGACGACGAGCGCCCGGCGGCCCACCAGCGCCGCGTTGTCCAGCAGCGGCGGCAGCACGACCGGCTCGGGCAGCCGCGCGTCGATGCCGGTGTAGAACTCGACGTTCAGCGTGCCGCAGGCCTTGAGGCCGAGCGCGTAGGAGAGCGCACCGGCGGGCAGCAGGCCGCCCCGGGCGACGGCCACCACGACGTCGGGCTCGAAGCCGGAGGCCACCACCGCGCGGGCCAGGTCGCGCGCCGCCTCGCCGAACTCGTCCCAGCCCAGGATCTCGCGCTCGTCGGGCAGGTCCTGGCCGGGTGCGGCCTCCGCAGTCGTCATGCCGGTCAGGCTAGCGGCCGGACGTGTGCGCCAGGTTGCGCGGGGCTGTCAGGACCCGGTGACGGCGGCCGCGTGCTCGACGATCCGCCGGACGTCGTGCAGGTGGTGCAGGGCGTCGTGGGCGTTGTTCCGGGCGACGTCCTCGGCGCCCTGCGGCCCGCGGGTGGCGTGGTCGAGCACGACGCCCTCCGCGAGCGCCGCGGACACGGCGTCCACCCAGCCCGGCACCACGCGCCGCAGGGCCAGGAGCGACGCCCCGACGGTCGCGTGCGCGTAGTCCCGCGCCGCCGCGAGGGCGTCCGGGTCGTAGCCGGCCGTGGTCGTGCGGCCGTCGCAGCGCGCGGCGTCCAGGCGGTACGCCCAGGTCTCCAGGTTGTCGGCGACGTGCCGGACGTACGCGGCGGTCGACCAGCCGAGGTCCGGGTGCCGCAGCGGCTCGGGCGCCCCGACGAGGACCGCCGCGAACCGTCCCGGCACCTCGGACACGGCGTGCACCGCCTCCTCCGGGGTGCGGACCCAGGTGTACCCGCACTCGGTGCACGGCTCCCCGTACAGCGCGGCGCCCCACAGCTCCATCCCGGCACCGTACCGCCGGGACACACAGCGACGGATCGGGCGGCTCAGGCGCTCTCGCGCAGGGCCCGACGCCGGTTCTCGTGCTCGAACAGCTCGCGAGCGAGGTCGCGGTACCCGTCCGGGTCGGCCTGCGCGTCCATCCGCTGCAGGCGTCCCCGCAGGTCGGCGATGTGCCGGGTGAGCTCCATCTCGACCAGCGCCATGACCAGCCCGCGCGCGTACCCCGGCAGCCGGTCGGGGCGGTCCTCGGGCAGCGGCGCGACGGCGAGGCGGGTGATCAGGCCCGCGACCGGCGACGCCGCCTCCTCGCGGACGGCCTCCACCCAGCCGACCGCGCCGGCCGGGCCCTCGGCCGCGACCTTGGCGCGCGCGGCGGCGGCCCCGCCCGCGGCGCGGATCGCGGCGTGCACGGCCCGGTACGCGGGCGCGCTGAACGCCTCGGGCGGCAGGTCGTCGAACTCCGGCGGCACGGCGTCCGGCATCTGCAGCACGGCCTCGAGCGCGCGCCGCTCGGTCGCGGTGACCGGGTCGCGCGGGTCGGGCATCGCCATCTGGGGCGCGGGCAGCGGGGTCGCGGCGTCGCGCTGCCCCGGGCCGGCGCCGGCCTGGTCCAGGTCGTGCGGAGGCGCCTCGTCGTACGGCTCCGGCGGCGGCTCGTCGAACCGCTGCCCGTAGCCCTGGCCCGGGTTGGACGGGCCGCGCCCGCCGCCCTGGCCGAACCGGTCGCCGCCGCGCCGGTCGTCCCAGCGACCGCCGCCACCGCCACCGCCGCGGGACCCGCCGCCCTGGCCGCCACCGGGTCGTCCGCCGCCCTTGCCGCCGCGCCCGCCGTCCCGGCGCCAGCCGCCCTCCTCCGGGCCCGGGGGCACGAACGCCGTCCGGCCGGCGTTGCTGCCGTAGCCGCCGCCCTGGCCGTAGCCCGACGACGGTGCGCCCCGCCCGGCGTCCCGGCCACCTGACGAGGACCGCCCGCCGCGCGAGGCCTGCTGCACCGCGCGCTGCACCGTCTCGATGTCCATGCCGAGCCAGCCCGCGAGCATGCGGGTGTACTCGGGGCGCAGCGCGGCGTCCCGGATGCCGCCGGGGATCGGCGCGGCGGCGCGCAGTGCGGCCACCCGGCCCTCCGCGGTGTGCAGGTCGTAGCCCTGCAGCGTCGTGCGGATGACGAACTCGAACAGCGGCTGCCGGGTCTTCACCAGCGCGCGCACCGCGTCCGGTCCCTGCGCCTGACGCAGGTCGCACGGGTCCATGCCGCCGTCGGCGACGGCCACGAAGGTCTGGGCGCTGAACGCCTGGTCCTCGCCGAACGCGCGCATCGCGGCCTTCTGCCCGGCGGAGTCGCCGTCGAAGGTGAACACGACCTCGCCGCCGACCGACTCCCCCGAGGCCAGCTGGATGCCGGAGCCGGCCCCGCCCGCGCCCATGAGCCGCCGCACGATGCGCGCGTGGTCCGAGCCGAACGCCGTGCCGCAGGTCGCGACCGCGGTCCCGACGCCGGACAGGTGCATGGCCATGACGTCGGTGTAGCCCTCGACGACGACGACCTGCTTGTTCTTCGCGATCTCGCGCTTGGCCAGGTCGATGCCGTAGAGCACCTGCGACTTCTTGTAGAGCGGGGTCTCCGGGGTGTTCAGGTACTTCGGGCCCTGGTCGTCCTCGTAGAGCCGGCGGGCGCCGAACCCGACCGTGTCGCCGGTGACCTCGCGGATCGGCCACACCAGGCGGCCGCGGAACCGGTCGTACAGCCCGCGGTTGCCCTGGCTCATCAGGCCGCTGGCGGTGAGCTCGGCCTCGGTGAACGACCGTCCGCGCAGGTGCCGCAGCAGGTGGTCCCAGCCCTGGGGCGCGTACCCGATGCCGAACTGCTCGGCGGCCGCGCGGTCGAACCCGCGCTCCGCGAGGAACTGCCGGGCCGTCGCGCCCTCCGGGGACAGCAGCTGCTCGGCGAAGTACTCGGCCGCGACGCGGTGCGCCTCCAGCAGCCGCTGCCGCTTGCCGGGCTCGTGCCCGGGGCGCGGCCCGCCGCCCTCCTCGTACCGCAGCGTCACGCCGGCGCGGCCGGCCAGGTACTCGACCGCCTCGGTGAACGGCAGGCCGTCGATCTTCTGGATGAAGTCGATGACGTCGCCGCCCTCGCCGCACCCGAAGCAGTGGTACAGCCCGACCTGCGGGCGGACGTGGAACGACGGCGACTTCTCGTCGTGGAACGGGCACAGGCCCTTCATCGAGCCGACGCCGGCGGTCTTCAGCGCGACGTGCTCGCCGACGACGTCCTCGATCCGGGCGCGCTCGCGGACCGTCTGCACGTCCTCCCGCCGGATCCGTCCCGCCACGGTGACGATCCTAGGTGCCCGGCGACGGCCACTCGGCCGCGCGTGACCAGCGCCACCGCCGAGGTCGGCGGTTGCGTCCACCCCGGGGGTGGCGCAACCGCCGACCTGGGGCGGAACCGTCGACCTCGAGCCCCTGCGGGCAGGTCAGCAGGTGTCCCACGAGCGGCAGCCGGTGCCGTCGAGGGACGGCTGGGCCGGGACCGCGTCCGCGGGCGACTGCTGGAACACACGGGTGTTCGCGCCCGAGTTCATCTCGAGGATGAGCCCCGTGGCCGGGTCGACGACGATCCGCTCGGCGCCGCCCTGCGCACCGGGCCGGGTCAGGACCTCGCCCGCGCGACCCAGCGAGTCCTCGCCGGGGACGACGGTCGACCCCGGGAGCGAGCCTGCGACCTGCCACGCCGCCTGGAGCAGCGCGGTCGGCAGCCAGCCCGGGTTGTTGTTCAGCAGGTCGTACGCCATCCCGTAGACCTTCTCGTCGTCGCTGCCGCTCCGGCGGTCGGGCTCGATGCTGTCGCGGAACACCTGCTCGAGCGCTGCCGGGTCGGTGGGAAGCACGTCAGGATCGCGCACCTCGTCGATCCACCGGCCGTCGATGCGGAACCGACCGGCCGTGTACGACGGCGCCGTCGCCTCGGTGTTGCCGAGGTCGCCACCCCAGACGAGCAGCCCCGGACGGTCCGGGCTCTGCCACGACTCGTGGCGGTCCGTCACCCCGTCCGGCGCCACGGTCAACGTGTACCAGTACGGCGCCGCCCCCTGCGCGGTGCCGGCCCGGAGCGCCGCGTCGGCCGCAGCCTCGGCAGCATCCCGCGTATTTTCGGCGGCCGTGGCCTGTGCCGACGCGTCCGCCGACGGCTCGGCCGTCGCCACCGGCGTCGCCGTCCCCGCCGGCCCGGCCAGCGTGTGCGTCGACCACGGCGCCCCCCACGCCTGCCCGACCAGCACGCCGGCGAGCACCAGCCCGCCGGCCGCGCCCGCCCCGGCCGCGCGGGTCCAGGCCCGCCGTCGCCGGGCGCGCGGCACGACGCCCGTGAGGTGCACGTCGATCGTCGGGGCGGCGGCCTCGACGCGGGAGCGCAGGTCGCGGGCGAACTCGTCGTCGGTGCTCATCGGGTGCTCCTCGGGTCGGTGGGGCGGCCGGGGCCGGCGGCGGCGTCCTCGCCGAGCGAGGCGCGCAGCCGCGCGAGCGCGCGCGACGCGGTGGACTTCACGGTGCCGACGGTGACGCCCAGGTCCTCGGCGACCTCGGCCTCGGACAGGCCCTCCAGGTGCCGCAGGACGACGACGCGCCGCTGGCGGGTGCTGAGCGTGGCGAGCGCCCGGACCAGCTGGTCGCGGTCCGCCTGCCGCTGGGCGCCGGACGGGGTCGCGCCGTCCGGGAGGTCGCCGGGGTCGGTCAGGACTTCGCGGCGGCGGCGCCGCCAGGTGTCGATGCGCAGGTTCGCCAGCACGCGCCGGGCGTAGGCGAGCGGGTCGCGCTCCCGCGCCCGCGGCCACGCCAGGTAGGTGCGGACGAGCGCCTGCTGCACGAGCTCGTCGGCCTGGTGCACGTCGCCGCACAGCAACCACGCGGTCCGGGCGAGCGCCGGCGCGGCGTCCCCCATGAACAGGGCGAACTCCTCGTCGGCGGTCGCCCGGCGGGTGGGCTCGCGGCGCGCCCCGCGGTCCGGGGCGCGGTCGGGCTGCACGGGGAGCAGCAGCTCCGCCGGCGCGTCGGGCCCCTCGGCCGGGGCGGCGATGGTGACTCTCACACCCGGTACACGCACCGCGGGGCCCGAAGGTTGCGTCAGTACCGCGGCGGGGGCGCCAGGCGCGCGTGCCAGGCGGCCGCGCTGACGTCGGTGAGCGACGCCACCTGGTCCACCACGACCCGGAGCCGGGCCGCGTCGTCGGCCGCCGCGCGCCAGTCCGCCGCGAACGGCGGCTCCAGCGCCAGCGGCGCCCGCTCGGACAGCACGTGCACCAGGTCGGCGAGGATCTCGCGCTGGCGCTGGTAGAGCGGCTCGAGCTCGCGGGGCGCCATGACGTAGGCGACGGCGAGACCCTTGAGCACGAGGATCTCGGCCTGGGTCTCCTCGGGCACGATGAGGTCGGCGGCGTACCGGGTCAGCGGGCCGGGCCCGTACTGCTCGCGGGTGGCGACCTGCGCGGCGCGGGCGAACCGGCCGATCAGCTGGCTGGTGGTGTCCTTGAGCGCCGCGAGCGCCCGCCGGGTGCCGTCGAAGCCGGGGCGCCACAGCTCGGCCGCGACCAGCCGGTCCATCGCGGCCTCGAGCCCGGCGGCGTCGATCGCGTCGCCGTACCAGGTCTGGATCGCCTCGACGACCCGCGCGCGCTGGTCCGGGACGGTCAGCACCCACAGGTCGAACCGGCCGCCCACGACCGCGTCCTCGACGTCGTGCACCGAGTACGAGATGTCGTCGGCGAGGTCCATGACCTGCGCCTCCAGGCACTTGCGCCCGACCGGGGACCCGTCGCGCAGCCAGGTGAACACCGGCAGGTCGTCGGCGTAGACGCCGAACTTGTGCGTCGGGCGGCCGGTCGCGGACAGCGGCCCCTCGCCCACGCCCCACGGGTACTTCACCGAGGCGTCGAGCGAGGCACGCGTGAGGTTGAGCCCGACCGCGACGCCGTCCGGGCCGACGACCTTCGGCTCCAGGCGGGTCAGCAGCCGCAGCGTCTGGGCGTTGCCCTCGAAGCCGCCGATGTCCCGGGAGAGGTGGGCCAGCGCGCGCTCGCCGTTGTGGCCGAACGGCGGGTGGCCGAGGTCGTGCGCAAGGCAGGCGGTGTCGACGACGTCGGGGTCGCAGCCGAGGGTCTTGCCGATCTCCCGGCCGACCTGCGCCACCTCGAGGGTGTGGGTCAGCCGGGTGCGGACGAAGTCGTCGGTCGACGGGCCGAGCACCTGGGTCTTGGCGCCGAGCCTGCGCAGGGCCGAGGAGTGCACCAGGCGCGCGCGGTCGCGCTCGAACGGGGTCCGGGAGCGCGACTTGGGCGCCTCGGCGACCCAGCGCTCCCGGTCGGCGTCGACGTAGCCGTCGGGGTGCTCGCTGGTCACAGGCCCCAGTTTAGGTGGCGGGCGCCGACATCGGTCACCGATGAGCTCTACCCTTGCATGCGCAGTGCATGCACAATGGTGGCATGGTGGCACTCCAGATCCGCGACATCCCCGAGGATGTCCGTGACGTACTGACTCGGCGCGCCCGCGCGAAGGGCCAGAGCCTGCAGGCCTACCTGCGCGAGATGGTGCTCCGTGACGCCGCGTTCGACGACAACCTCACCCTGCTGGACGCGGTCGCCCACGCACGCCGGGGCGCCGTCGGCACGGGCGACGACGTGCTGGCCGCGCTCGACGCTGCCCGCCGCGACCGCCCGGGCGTCGCCGGGTGATCGTCCTCGACGCCTCGGCGTTCGCCCTCCTCTTCACCGGCTCGGACCCCCGCGCCGACGAAGCCGACCGGGTGCTGCGCGCCGATCCCGTGTGGGTCGTCCCCGAGCAGTGGCACGTCGAGGTGCTCGCCGTGATCCGCGGGCTGCTGCTCGGCGGGAAGCTGGACCCCGGCCAGGCCGACGCGGCCGTCGCGACGCTCGCCACGGCGACCGTCGCCGTCACACCCACCGCGCCGCTGCTCCCGCGCATGTGGCAGATCCGCGACAACCTGTCGGCGTACGACGCGGCCTACGTCGCCGCCGCCGAGTTGCGGGACGCCACCCTGGTCACCGCCGACGCCCGGATCGCACGCGCGGGCGTCGCCCGGTGCCCCATCCGGACGATCGCCCCCGCCTGACCGGGGAAGGTCCACCCGAGGTCACGCCAGCCGCCACACCTGCACCCCCGGGCCGTCGCCCGGCAGCCGCAGCCCGCCGGGCTCCACGCCGAGCGCCGCCCCGCCGTGCAGGTTCTCCGGCTGCTCCCCCGCCGCCAGCAGGTGCCCCGGCAGCAGCGCGCCGTCCCACGGCGCCCGCGCCGCGAGCACCAGCACCCGCTCCTCGGCGCTCTCCCGCAGGTACGCGATCGCGTCGTCCCGGACGAGCACCCAGCGCAGCCCGCCCTCGCGGAGCGCGCGGGACGACCGGCGCAGGGCGATCAGCGACCGGTAGGTGTCGAACAGCCCGGCGTCCCACGCGGGCCCGCCGCCGGCGTCGATCTGGTCCCACGGCATCGGGACGCGCGAGTTCTCGCCGTTGCGCCCGACCAGCCCGCCCTCGTCCCCCGCGAACAGCACCGGCGTGCCGGGGTAGGTCATCAGCAGGCCGACGCCCACCTCGACCAGCTCGCGCGAGCCCGCGATGGTCCGGAACCGCGCGGTGTCGTGCGAGCCCAGCAGGTTCCACTGGTGGGTGGTGACGCTCCACGGCACGGCTGCGCCGAACTCCCGCATCGCCGCCACGGCCGCGGTGCCGGGTCGGCGCGGGATCCCCACGGGCAGCTCGACGTACCGCAGCCCCGCCGCGGCCTCGGACGCCGGGTCGGTGAGCCAGGTCCACACCGGCCGGGTGAACGCGGAGTAGTTCATCGTGCCGTGCCAGCCGCCCGCGGCCCGGAGGTCGGCGCCGGCGTCGTGGAAGTGCTCCGCGATCAGGACGGCGTCCGGGTTGATCGCGGCCATGGCCGCGCGCATCCGCTCGGCGACCTCGTGCGTCAGGTCGTCCGCGCCCTGCCGGCCGGTCATGTTCGCGACGTCGACCCGCCAGCCGTCCATGCCGAACGGCTCGGACAGGTAGCGGCCGACGATCGACGACGGCCCGCCGAACATCCGCGCGGCCAGCGCGGGCGCGTGGTGGTCGAGCTTCGGCAGCGAGGCGTGACCCAGCCAGCCGACGTAGCCGGGCTCGGCGTCCTGCCAGTAGTAGAAGGAGCGCTCCTCCGACGCCGGGTCCCCGAGCGCCCGCCGGAACCAGTCGTGCGCGTCGCCGGTGTGGTTGGTCGTGAGGTCGCCGACCAGCCGCATCCCGCGGCCGTGCAGCGCGCGGGACAGCGAGGCGAACGCCTCGTCGCCGCCCAGGACCGGGTCGACGTGGTCGAAGGTGCGCGCGTCGTAGCGGTGGTTCGACCGGCCGGGGAACACCGGGGTCAGGTACAGGGTGTCGACGCCGAGCCGCTGCAGGTGGTCGAGCCGCTGCTCGATGCCCCCGAGGTCGCCGCCGTACAGCTGCGTCCCGGTGCCGGGCCCGCCGCCGATGGGCTCGTCGCCCCACGCCGCGGGCAGTGCCCAGTCGGGCAGGTCGCCCGCGGGCGGGCCGTCGTGCCGGCCCGAGGACCGCGCGAACCGGTCCGGGAACACCTGGTAGACCACGGCGTCCCGCGCCCAGTCCGGTCCCGCCGGCGTGGTCGCGAGCCGGAAGTCGGAGGTGTCCGGCACGTCCCGGGCGATGGTGCCCTCGCCGTTCAGCCACTCCTGGCCGCCGGGGCGACCCGGACCGGCCAGCAGGAACCGGTACGACGTCACCGGGTTCGTCACCGGGACGTCGGCGGTGAACCAGCGCTCGTGGGCGTCGCCGCCGTCGGCCCGCGCCGGGTACACCCGGGGCTCGCCGTCCTCGACGACCCGGAGCCACACCTCGGGGTCCGGCCCGGCACCGGCGGGCACCCGCACCCGCACGGGCACCACGTCGCCGAGCGACGGCGTCCCGCCCGGGACGTAGAGCGCGGAGCCGTCGTGGTGGGCGCCGAGCGGCACCGGGACGGCGTCGGACGCGGCGGGGCCGGCGGCGTGCCGGCCCCGCGTCGTCGGGTCGGACAAGCGCGTCAGCCCTTCACCGAGCCGGCGGTCAGGCCGCCGACGATGTACTTCTGCAGGAACAGGAACAGCAGCACGACCGGGATCGCGGCGAGCACGGCGCCCGCGGCGAAGATGCCCCAGCGCGCGTTCCGCTCGTCGGACGCCCAGTTGTAGAGGCCGAGCGCGAGCGTGAACCGCTCGGGCCGCTGCAGCACGACCTTGGCGATGATGAACTCGCCGTAGGACGAGATGAACGACAGCAGGCCGACGACGGCGAGGATCGGCGCCACCAGCCGCAGGATGATCGTCCAGAAGATCTGCGCGTGGCTGGCGCCGTCGATCTTGGCGGCCTCGTCGATCTCCCGCGGGACGGTGTTGAAGAAGCCGTACATGAGGAACGTGTTCACGCCGAGCGCGCCGCCGAGGTAGACGCAGATCAGGCCGAGCTGGGTGTTCAGCCCGATGGCGGGGAACACCTCGGACAGCGACAGCAGTACCAGGAACAGCGCCACGAACGCGAGCATCTGCGGGAACATCTGCACCAGCAGCAGCGTGGTCAGGCCCGACCGGCGGCCGCGGAACCGGAACCGCGAGAAGGCGTAGGCCGCGGCGGCGCCCATGAGCACGGTGCCGACGGCGGTCGCGGTGGACACCACGAGCGAGTTGACGGCCCAGTTGTAGTACCCACGGGAGCCCAGCTCCGTGTAGTTCTCGAGGCTGAACGTGCGGAACAGCTGGTTCGATCCGGTGAGCGTGCCGCCCGGGTTGAGCGACGCGGACAGGACGTACAGCAGCGGCAGCAGGCAGATCGCGATCATCACGACGCCGACGACGTGCCGCCAGCCGATCTCGGACCACCAGCGGCGGCCGCGCACGGCGGTGTGCAGCTCGGGCGAGCGGGCCATCTCAGATCTCCTCGAGGGTGCGGGTGCGACGGAAGCCGAGGTAGGAGATGACCCCGACGATCAGGAAGATGACGATCGACAGCGCGCTGGCGACGCCGTACTGCTTGACCCCGGACTCGAAGGCCACGGAGTAGACCATCGAGATGAGGATGTCCGTGTGGCCCACGACGTACGGGGTGCCCACGAAGTTCGGGCCGCCGCCGGTCAGCATGTAGATCAGCGAGAAGTTGTTGAAGTTGAACGCGAAGCTCGAGATCAGCAGCGGCGCGACCGACACCATCAGCAGCGGCAGCGTGAGCGACCGGAAGATCCGCCAGCGGCCGGCGCCGTCGATCCGCGCGGCCTCCGTCATGTCGTGCGGGATGGACTGCAGCGCGCCCGTGCAGATGAGGAACATGTACGGGAAGCCGAGCCACAGGTTCACGCCGATGATCGCGGCCTTCGCCAGCCACGGGTCGCTGAGCCACGGGATCGACGCCCCGCCGAGCAGCACCTCGTTGATGAGGCCGAACCGCTCGTTCAGCATGCCGCGCCACACCAGGGCCGACAGGAAGCCGGGGAACGCGTACGGGAGGATCAGCAGCGAGCGGTAGACCTTGCGGCCGCGCACCCGGGGCTCGTTGAACGTGATCGCGAGGAACAGGCCGAGCGCGAACGTCGTCACCACGGACAGGAACGCGAACGCGAACGTCCAGACGAAGATCTGCGCGAACGGCCCGGCCATCCGGGAGTCGGTGACCATCGCGGTGAAGTTGTCGAAGCCGACGCCGACCCGCCAGCCCGGGGTCAGCCGCTGGCCGTCCTCGGACACGAAGTTGCCGCCCTCGCCGGGCGTGTAGACGGTGCCGGTCTCGGCGTCGGTGAAGGTGTCGCTCGCGGCGTCGTACTCGAGCGTCGACTGGAACACGTAGCCGGTCGAGCCGTCCTGGGTGCGGACCGAGCCGTCGGCGGGGTCGTCGGAGAACGGCACCCGCAGCGAGGTGATGGCCTCCTGGTCGGCGGCGACCTGGGCGAAGCCGAGCACCTCCCAGCCGGGGACCTCGGTGATGCGGCCGGACTCGACGGTGGCGTCGACGTCCTCGAACGGCTGCTCGGCGGTGCCGACCTGGGCGTCGCCGTCCTCGGTGACGACCGCGAAGCCGAGCTCGTCGCCGTTCTGCACGACCGTGAGCGGCAGCGCGGGCGATCCCTCGACGCGGCGCTCGTTCTGGGCGGCGATCTGCGTGATCGCGTCGGCCTTGGTCGAGTTGTGGCCGTCGCCGTAGTTCGTGAACGCGACGTAGCCGGTGTAGGCCATCGCGAACAGCTGGTAGACGACCAGGAACACCAGGCCGGGCACCAGGTACTTCGCCGGCAGCATCCGACGGGAGAAGTAGGCCCAGTTCGCCGCGCCGAGCGCGACGACCAGGAACGCCAGGATCCCCCACTGGGACACGGCCCAGGCGGACAGGATCCCATACACGCCGAGCGCGTCGACCGTGCCGATGAGGATCAGCTTGGCGATGAAGCCCGGGGAGAAGGAGCGGGCGTGCGACGTGGTGCCGCGGGGCACGCGCCGGCGGCGCGGCGGGCGTGCGGTCCCGGGGTCGTCGGGCGCGACCTCCTGGACGGTCGACTGGTCGGTCATGCGGGTGCCTCCGGGCGCGCGGCGGTGCTGGTGCTGCGGGATGGGGGGAAGAGCGGCGCGACCGCCGGGGCGCCTCGTGGGCACCCCGGCGGTCGCGGAGACGGTCAGCCGTCGATGGCGTCCTGGATGTTCTGGACCATCGCGTCCCACGCGCCGGCCGGGTCGGCCGTCTGGCCGCCGACGATCTGCGCCTCGGTCGCGCCCCAGAAGGACCACACCGAGCTCATCGCGGGGATGGCGGGCATCGGCGCGCCGGTGGCACCCGCGTCGTTGAAGCCCTGGAGGACCGGGTCGTCGACCTTGTCCGCGGAGGCGGTCAGCGCCGGCAGGCGGCCGCCGGCCTCGTACAGCGCGTCCTGCGCCTCCTCGGTGGTCAGGTAGTTGACCACGAACTCGTTGGCGAGGACCGGGTTGGCCGACTTCGCCGAGATGAACACGCCCTGCACGCCCACGAACGGCTGCGCGGGCTGGCCGCCGGCCGACGGGACCGGGAGGACGGAGATGTCCATGCCGGCCTCCTCGAACGCCGAGGTGTTCCACGGGCCGGTGACGATGTACGGCGCCTGGCCGTCGAGGAACGCCTGCTTGGCCTTGTCGCCGTCGACCGACAGGTCGAGGACCTTCTCCTGGCCGAGCTTGGCCAGGTACTGCGCGTACGCGTGGCCGGCGTCGCCGCCGAGCGCCAGCGTGTCGGTGTAGGAGCCGTCCGCGGCCTGCTCGAACACCGGGGCGCCGAACGAGGTCTGCAGCGGGTACAGGTGGTACGGGTCGGACTCCTCGCCCTGCTGGATCAGCACGGAGAAGTCGGTGCCCGCGGTCTGCGCCTGCGCGACGAGCTCGTCGAACGTGGTGGCCGGGGTGTCGGCCAGCAGCGCGTTGTTGCGCACCAGCGCGATGTTCTCGATCGAGATCGGCACGCCGTAGGTCTGGCCGTCGTAGGCCATGGCCTGGACCGCGGAGTCGGCGAACGCGTCGGCCTTGTCGCCGAGCTCGATCGGCGCGACCACGCCGTTGTTGACCCACTCGCCGAGGCCGTCGTGGGCCGAGACGATGATGTCCGGGCCCTCGCCGGTCGGGACCTGGGTCACGAAGTCGGGGCCGATGTCGCCCGTGGCCTTCTGGACCAGGTCGACCTCGACGCCGGACTCCTCGGTGAAGGCCTCGACGACAGGGCGCATGGAGTCGATGCGGGTGTCGTCGACCCACATCGTCAGGGTGCCCTCGGCGCCGGAGTCGGCGGCGGGGCTGTCGGAGGTGGCGTCGGACGGCGAGTCCGAGCTCGAGCAGGCCGCGAGGGCGAGCGCGAGGACGGCCGTCGTGGCGAGGGCGGGGATGCTCCGTCGCATCAGGGTGTCTCCCAGCGTCAGAAGGGGCGGTGCGAGCAGACCCCGGCACCGCCGGCGCTGGCTCGATGACCCGGACGGTAATCAACTTCCGGGCCTCGTTGCAAGCCGTTACGGTAACTTTCAGGCATCGGTTACAGTGCTCTCCGACCCGAGGGGACGAAGCTGCCCCGATCGGATGACGACAACGACGACGAGGAGGCGACGGTGCCCTCTACGCTCGCGACCGTGCGCACACGCCTCACCGACCTGGCCGAGCAGGCCGGCGTCTCCACCGCGACCGTCTCGCGGGTCCTCAACGGCAAGCCCGGCGTCTCCTCGCAGGCGAGGCAGGCCGTGCTGGCCGCCCTCGACGTGCTCGGCTACGAGCGGCCCGAGAAGCTCCGCACCCGTCCCGCGGGCCTCGTCGGCCTCGTGGTGCCCGAGCTGTCGAACCCGGTGTTCCCCGCGATGGCCCAGGCGATGGAGTCCATGCTGACCCAGCGCGGGTACACCCCGCTGCTGTGCGCCCAGCAGCCGGGCGGCACCACCGAGGACCAGTACGTCGAGATCCTGCTCGACCACGACGTGGCCGGGATCCTGTTCGTCTCGGGCCTGCACGCGGACACGCAGGCGTCGGTGGAGCGCTACCACGCGCTCCGCGGGCGCGGGCTGCCGATCGTGCTCGTCAACGGCCGGGCCGAGGCGGTCGACGCCCCGAGCATCGCGACCGACGACTCCGTCGCGATCGAGCTGTCCGTGCGGCACCTGGTCGCCCTCGGGCACCGCCGCATCGGCCTCGCCATCGGTCCCGAGCGGTTCGTGCCGGCGGCCCGCAAGCGGCGGGCGTTCGCCGAGCAGCTCCGCGCGCAGCTCGGCGTCGAGGACGCCGCGCCGCACGTCAACACCACCCTGTTCACGGTCGAGGGCGGCGCCACCGCGGCGCACGAGCTCATCGACTCGGGCCACACCGCGATCATCTGCGGGTCCGACCTCATGGCCCTCGGCGTGATCCGCGCCGCGCGGTCCCGCGGCCTGCGCGTCCCGGAGGACGTGTCGGTCGTCGGCTTCGACGACTCGCCGCTGATCGGCTTCACCGACCCGCCGCTGACGACGGTGCGCCAGCCCGTCCAGGCGATGGGCCAGGCCGCCGTCTCCGCGCTCATGGCGGAGATCAACGGCACCCCCACGTCGCGCACCGAGCTCCTGTTCCACCCCGAGCTCATCGTGCGCGGCTCCACCAGCTCTGCACCCGTTTCTCCCGGAGGACCAGCGTGACCCAGCTCGACCAGCAGCCGATCTCCCGCCCCGCCCCGGAGGTGGTGCACGAGCCCGGCCCCGTCGACGGCCCGTGGTGGCGGGACGCGGTCATCTACCAGGTGTACCCGCGGTCCTTCGCGGACGCGGACGGCGACGGCATCGGCGACCTGCCGGGCATCACCGCGCGGCTGGACCACCTGGCGGCGCTGGGTGTGGACGCCGTCTGGCTGTCCCCGTTCTACAAGTCCCCCCAGGCGGACGCGGGCTACGACGTCGCCGACTACCGGGACGTCGACCCGCTGTTCGGCACGCTGGCCGACTTCGACGCGCTGCTCGAGCGCGCGCACGCGCTCGGCCTCAAGGTCGTCGTCGACCTGGTCCCGAACCACTCCTCGGACGAGCACGTGTGGTTCCGGGAGGCGCTCACGACGCCGCCCGGCTCCCCCGAGCGCGCGCGGTACCTGTTCCGCGAGGGCCGCGGCGTCGACGGCACCGAGCCGCCGAACAACTGGGGCTCCATCTTCGGCGGCCCGGCCTGGACCCGGCTCACCCCCGAGCAGCACGGCGTCGACGACGGCCAGTGGTACCTGCACCTGTTCGACTCCAAGCAGCCCGACCTCGACTGGTCGAACCCCGAGGTCCGCGAGGAGTTCGAGGGCGTGCTGCGGTTCTGGCTGGACCGCGGGGTCGACGGCTTCCGGGTCGACGTCGCGCACGGGATGGTCAAGGCCGAGGGGCTGCCCGACTGGGACGGCCACGTGTCGATGATCGAGGGGGCCGACGACAGCGACGCCGTCTCCGGGTCCGGCAACCAGGGCCCGATGTTCGACCAGGACGGCGTGCACGAGATTTACCGCGCGTGGCGCCAGGTCCTCGACGAGTACGACGGCGACCGGATGCTCGTCGCCGAGGCCTGGGTCGAGCCGCTGAGCCGCCTGGCCCGGTACGTCCGCCCCGACGAGATGCACCAGGCGTTCAACTTCGCGTTCCTCGCCACCGGCTGGGACGCCCCCGCGCTGAAGAAGGTCATCGCCGCGTCGTACCAGGTCAACGACACCGTCGGCGCCCCGACGACCTGGGTGATGTCGAACCACGACGTCGTCCGGCACGCCTCCCGCCTGGGCCTCGCCGACCCGTCGTCGCGGCCCAACGGCATCGGCGCCGAGGACGAGCAGCCCGACGCCGAGCTCGGCCTGCGCCGCGCCCGCGCCGCCTCGCTGCTCATGCTCGGCCTGCCGGGCTCCGCGTACGTCTACCAGGGCGAGGAGCTCGGCCTGCCCGAGCACACGGCGCTGGACGACGAGGTCCGCGAGGACCCGGCGTTCTTCCGCACGAACGGCGCCGAGAAGGGCCGCGACGGCTGCCGCGTCCCGCTGCCCTGGGAGGCCGACGCCCCGGGCTTCGGCTACTCGCCGAACGGGCGGACGTGGCTGCCGCAGCCCGCGGAGTGGGCCGCGTTCGCCGCCGACGCGCAGGACGGCGTCGAGGGCTCGACCCTCGAGCTGTACCGCGCCGCGCTGCGCCTGCGCCGGGCCGAGAAGCTCGGCCTGGGCGGGGCGTCCTGGGAGCCGGAGTTCCAGGACGACGAGGACGTCATCGCCGTGCGCAACGGCTCGGTCGTCGTCGTCGCGAACCTGGGCTCCTCCCCGGTCGCGCTGCCCGCCGGCGCCGAGGTGCTGCTGGCCTCCGGCCTGCCGGGCGACGCCCCGGTCGGCGCGGAGCTCCCCGGCGACACCACCGTCTGGCTCCGGGCGCGCTGACGCCGTGACGCACCCCGACGGGGCCGTCCCCGTGCACGGGGGCGGCCCCGTCGTCGTCGTGGGACCCGCCTCCTGGAACACGCTGGTCCGCCTCGATGCGCTGCCCGAGGCGCGGTCGCAGACGCTGTTCGCCTCCGGGCACCACGACGGGCTCGGCGGGACGTCCGCGGGCAAGGCCGTGACGCTCGCGGCTCTGGGGGTCGACGTGCGGCTGCGGACCGTGCTGGGCGCGGACGCGCTCGGCGACGCGGTGCGGGCGGCGCTCGACCACCCGCGGATCGCGCTCGACGCGGTGCCGGCGCGCGACGGGCTGACCGAGCGGCACGTCAACCTCATGGCCGCGGACGGCGGGCGGGTGTCGGTGTACCTGACGCTGCCGTCGCCGGGCGGGCCTGTGGACGCGACGGCCGGGCTCGCCGGCGCGCGGGCGGCGGTCGTGGACCTCGCGGAGCTGTCGGTCCCGGTGCTGGCCGCGGCGCGGGAGGCCGGGGTGCCGGTGTGGTGCGACGTGCACGACGACGACGGGGCGGCGGAGTTCCAGCGGCCGTTCGCCGACGGCGCGGATGTGCTGCTGGTGTCGGAGGCGCGGCTGGCGGACCCGGCGGCGTACCTGCGGGCGCGCGTCGCCGGCGGGGCCCGTCTGGCGGTGTGCACCCGCGGCGCGCGCGGGGCGCTGGCGCTGGACGCGGGCGGGTTCTGGGAGGTCGGCGCGGCTCCGGTCGACGCGGTCGTCGACACGAACGGCGCCGGCGACGCGTTCTTCGCGGGCCTGCTCGCGGCGACGCTCGAGGGCCTGCCCGCGCCGGACGCCCTGGCGTGGGCCAGCGCGGCGGGCGCCCTGGCGGTTGGGACGGAGTCGCTGGGCGCTCCGCACGCGAGCGCGGAGGCCGTGCGCACCCTCGCGGCCCGCATCCCGGTCACCCGCGCCTGACCCGGACTCCGGCACTCCGCGACCGCCCCACGGCCCCCCGCGACCACCCCACGCGCTCCCGACCCACGCTTCACGCACGCCGAGTGGGCAGTCGATGTCCCCTCGGGGCGTCCGATGGGGACATCGAGTGCCCAGTCGGCGAGAGTGTGGGTGTGGGTGTGGGTGTGGGTGTGGGCGTGGGTGTGGGTGTGGGTGTGGGTGTAGGTGTGGGCGGGCGCGGCGGCGTCAGCCGCCGCTGACGCTCAGCTCGGCCTCCGCCAGGCCGCGGCGGAAGTCCTCCGAGAGGTCCCGGCTGTCCAGCCAGCCGTCCGGGAGGTGCGGGCGCTTCGGGGTCCCGGCGCGGCCGCGCTGGCCCTCCGCCGCCTCGCCCGGGTACGGCTGGTCCAGGTCGAGCGCCGCGAGCCGGTCGTCCAGCTCGGCCAGGCTCGACACCAGGCCCAGCGCCGCGCGCTGCTCGCCGCCGACCACGTAGCCCTTCCAGTACCAGGCCATGTGCTTGCGGAGCTCGCGCAGCGCCTTGCCCTCGTCCCCGAACGCCTCGACCATCAGCTCGGCGTGCCGGCGGATGACCTGCGCGACGTACCGCGCGCCCGGCGTGATCCGCTCCGGCGAGCCGGCGAACGCGGCCGCGAGGTCGGCGAACAGCCACGGCCGTCCCTGGCAGCCGCGCCCCACGACGACGCCGTCGCAACCGGTCTCGCGGACCATGCGCACGGCGTCCTCCGCGGACCAGATGTCGCCGTTGCCGAGCACCGGGATGTCGGTGACGGTCTCCTTCAGCTTCGCGATCGCCGACCAGTCCGCGGTGCCGGAGTAGTACTGCTCGGCGGTGCGGGCGTGCAGCGCGACCGCGGCGACGCCGAGGTCCTGCGCGACGAGGCCGGCCTCGAGGTAGGTCAGGTGGTCGTCGTCGATGCCCTTGCGCATCTTGACCGTGACCGGGACGCCGTACGGGGAGGCCGCGTCGACGGCCGCCTTCAGGATCGACTCGAACAGCTCGCGCTTCCACGGCAGCGCGGAGCCGCCGCCTCGACGGGTGACCTTGGGCACCGGGCAGCCGAAGTTGAGGTCGACGTGGTCGGCCCGGTCCTCGGACGCGATGAGGTGCACCGCCGCGCCCACCGTCGCCGGGTCGACGCCGTAGACCTGCACCGAGCGCGGCTTCTCGTCGGGGGCGTGCGAGATGATCCGCATCGACTCCTCGCCGCGCTCGACCAGCGCCCGCGACGTCACCATCTCCGCGACGTACAGCCCGGCGCCCGACTCGCGGCACAACCGGCGGAACGCCGCGTTCGTCACGCCGGCCATCGGCGCGAGCACCACGGGCGTGTCGATCGTGAGCGGTCCGATGCGCAGCGGCGGGAGCACGTGCCCCTCGGCCACGGGGCCGGCCGGGTCGACGGTGGAGGGAGCGGTCATGCCTCGATTGTCCCCCACGGCGCGGGCGGACCCCGCGTCGGGCCGGTCGGCGCCCCGACGGCACGGCCCGCGGCGCGATCCCCGCGCACCCGGCAGAATCGCCCCGTGCCCTCACCCGCCGCCCTGCGCACCCGCCGCGTCATCGCCGCGATCCTGCTGCCGCTCGTGCTGGCCGCCGCCGTCGGCATGGCGTTGACCTGGCCGCACGGCGAGCCGTCGACCGCCCGCCAGATCAGCGACGTCGCGATCGACTACCCGACTGCGACGGTCACCGGCACCTCGGTCGAGCAGTGCCAGGGCACGGTCGAGGACCGGCTGCCCGACGGCACGATCCCCGACGAGGTGGCCTGCCTCCGGGTGCACGCCACCGTCACCAGCGGACCGGAGCAGGGGCGCGACGTCCAGGTGTGGGCCACGGCGTCCACCACCGCCGACCAGGTGCCGGCCGGCACCCGCATCCTGGTCGAGCACTACCCGGCGACCGGCTCCGACGACGAGGTCTGGGCCTGGCACGACTACGACCGGACGCTGCCCCTGGTGTCGATCGCACTGGTGTTCGCGCTCGCGATCATCCTGGTGGCGCGCGGCCGGGGGCTGCGGGCGCTCGTCGGCCTGCTCATCGCGTTCGCCGTCATCGGGGTGTACGTGCTGCCGGCGCTGGTCCGGGGCGAGAACCCGGTGGTCGTCGCGCTGAGCGCGTCGACGCTGATCATGGCCGTCGTGCTGTACCTGGCCCACGGGCTGTCGCTCCGGACGTCGGCGGCGCTGCTCGGCACGCTGGCCGGGCTCGCGGCGACGACCGGGCTCGGCATCCTCGGCGCGGAGTGGGCCCGGCTGTCGGGCGTCAGCAGCGAGGACTCCTACCGGCTTGCCCAGCTGCTCGGCGAGAGCGGGGCGACGTCGCTGCGCGGGCTGTTCCTCTGTGGCCTGGTGCTCGCCGGGCTCGGCGTGCTGAACGACGTGACGATCACCCAGGCGTCGGCGGTGTGGGAGCTGCGGGCGGTCTCCCCCGCGGCGACGCGGGGCGAGCTGTTCCGCGGCGGCATGCGGATCGGCCGGGACCACATCGCGTCGACCGTCTACACGATCGCGTTCGCCTACACCGGGGCCGCTCTGCCGGTGCTGCTGCTGCTCGAGCTGTACGGCCTGCCGCTCGGGCCGACGCTGACGTCCGGGGAGTTCGCGGAGGAGATCGTGCGGACCATGGTGTCGTCGATCGGCCTGGTGCTCGCGATCCCGCTGACGACCGGCATCGCGGCCCTGGTGGTCACCCGCGCTGGCGCGGCCCCGGCCCGGCACGCGGCCCCGGACACCCACGCCCACGCGCACGTGCACGCGGTCACGGCCGCTGACGCCGCCGAGCCGCTCCACCCGCCGAAGTAGGACCGCCCGCGCGAGGTAGGGCCGCAGACGGTCCTATCTCGACGCGGAGGTCCTACCTCGACGTCAGGAGGCGGAGCCGCGCGCGCCGGCGCCCGCCGGGAAGAGCATGCGGGCCAGCAGGAGGAAGTACAGCGGGACCACCGCGGCCAGGGCGAGCCACGACCACGCCAGCCCGACGGTCATCGTCAGCACCACGAACGCCAGGATTGCCACCAGGCCGAGCGCCGCGGAGTAGATGCCGAACCGCGCCGCCGCCTCGGGCTCGCGCGTGAACCGGTCCTGGCCGACGGCCTGCCGCCCGAGCTCGACGGTCCACGGCTTGTGCCGGTTGGTCTGCGTCACGCCGAGGACCACGAACCCGAGCACGCCGGCGACGAGCAGCGCCCCCGCCGCGACAGCGAGCCAGATCCGGCCCAGGTCGGCCGCGAACAGCCCACCGAGCCCGAGGGCCGTCACCACGGCCGCGCTCGCGGCGCCGAAGCCCAGCGCGCGCCCGCCCGGCAGCGGGTAGTTCTGCGTCGTCTCCTGGCGCAGCGCGTCGGCGACGACGACCCCGGTCGCCAGCCCGGCGACCACGGCGAGCGCCGTGCCCGCCCCGGCCGACCACGCCAGCACCCCGGTCGCGACCAGCGCCACCAGAGCCGCCGCGCCCGCCAGCACGACCGCGGCGAGCGTGACCCGCACGACGAACGCCGGCCGCGGCCGGACGCGGTGCGCGGACAGCAGCGCGGCGTACCCCGCGTCGTCCGCCGGGCCGTCGGCCACCGCGGCGACGACGTCGCGCAGGTCGCCGATCTCGGCCAGGGCCGTCCGGGCCGCCTCCGCGGGGGCGGCGCCGGCGGCCTCGAGGTCGGCGGCGCGGGCCATCAGGCTGGCGCGCACCTCCTCCTTGAGGTCCTGCGCCTCGTCCGAGGCCGGCGCCGCGGCGAACGCGCGGTCCAGCGCGCGGTGGATGCTCGTGTCGACGGTGGTGCTCATCGCGGGCCCTCCTCGAGGTCCAGGAGCGTGTTGATGATCTGCTGGGTGGCTCGCCAGTCGGCCACGTTGCGGCGGTACACGGCGCGCCCGGCGTCGGTGATCCGGTAGTACTTGCGGCGGCCGCCCTGGGACTCGTCGCCCCAGTAGGCCTCGACGAGGCCGTCGCGGGCGAGCCGCCGGAACGAGGCGTACAGCGTCGCCTCCTTGATCTCGTGCTGGCCGCCGGTCGCGTCGCGGATGGCCTTGTAGACCTCGAAGCCGTACCGGTCGGTGCGGCGCAGCACGCCGAGCACGATCGTGTCGGTGTGCCCTCGCAGCAGGTCGGCGGCGAACGCGTCCGACCCCGCGGCCGAGCGGTCGGGTGCCTGTGTCATGTCGAGTACCGTAACAGATCAACTACCCACGCCGACAGAGTTCCTGCCCAGAGCCACATCCGCCGAGATGGCAGCTCTCGGCTGTGACCGGGGCGCCGCGCACAGCCGAGAGTTGCCATCTCGGCGAAGAGCAACGCGGCCGGGCGAGAGGGCCGGGGTCAGGCTGTCGGGGTCGCGGCCTGGGCGGCGTCGGTGTCGGCGTCGCCTACCGGCTCCCCCGCCGCGGCAGCCGGGGCCGGGGCCAGGGCCGCGGCGATCGCGGTCGTCAGCGGGATCGCCAGCACCAGGCCGATCGAGCCGACGAGCGTCCGCACGACCTCCTCCGCGATCTCCCCGCTCGTCAGCGTGTCGAGCAGCGTCCGGTCGGACATCGCCACGAGCAGGATCAGCGGCAGCGCCGCCCCGAGGTACGCGAACGCCACGGTGTACACGGTCGACGCGATGTGGTCCCGCCCGATCCGCATCCCGCCGCGGAACAGGTCCCGGCGGGAGGCGGCGGGCGACAGCGCCCGGATCTCCCACACCGCCGACACCTGGGTGATCGTCACGTCGTTGAGCACGCCCAGGCCGGCGAGCACGATGCCGCACAGCAGGATGCCCTGCAGGTCCGCGAGCGGGGCGTTGGCCCGCAGGTCCAGCGCGTACTCGCCGCTCAGGAACGTCAGGTGCGTCGCCCCGGTGGCCCAGGCGGCGAGCGCACCCGTCGCCAGCAGCCCGCCGAGGGTGCCGAGCAACGCCGTCGACGTCCGGATCGACACCCCGTGCGCCAGGTACAGCAGCACGAACATGAGCGCCGACGCGGTGACCAGCGCGACGGGCAGCGGCGGACCGCCGGTCAGCAGGGCGGGCACCGTGAACCACAGGACCCCGCCGACCGACACGACCAGGCCCGCGAGCGCCCCGAGCCCGCGCAGCCGCGCCACCGCCAGCACGAGCACGCCCATGACGGCGGCCAGCAGCGCCATCGGCGGTCCGCGCACCAGGTCGACGAACACGTACGGCGCCGCACCCCCGGCCTGCGGCAGCGTCAGCACACGGATCCGGTCCCCCGCCTCGATGACGTCGAGGTACTCGGGCGCGACCTGCACGGTGATCGACGCGCCGTCGTCGGTATCCGCGAGCAGCGCCGGCCCGGTCTCCGCGTCCGCGAGCAGGTCGACGTCGGTGGCGGTCACCTCGACGTACGACGACCCGTCGGGCGTGGTCTGCAGCGTCGGCGCGTCCTCGCGCGGCCAGAGCGCCACGAGCCCGGCCACGGTCGCGAGCAGCGCGACGCCGAGCAGCACGACGACGACGGCGCGGGCCCGCCGCCCGACGGTGACGTCGGGGGCGGGACCCGCGCCGTGCGCGTGGCCGTGCGAGACGCCCAGGGTCAGGCCCCGACGAGCCGCTGCGCGAGGTAGCCGGTCACCTGGTCGAGCGCGACCCGCTCCTGGGTCATGTCGTCGCGGTGCCGGATCGTGACGGCCTGGTCCTCGAGCGTGTCGAAGTCGACCGTGATGCAGAACGGGGTGCCGATCTCGTCCTGGCGGCGGTACCGGCGGCCGATGGCGCCGGCGTCGTCGAAGTCGACGTTCCAGGACTTCCGGAGCTCCGCGGCGAGGTCGCGCGCCTTGGGCGACAGCGCCTCGTTGCGGGACAGCGGCAGGACGGCGGCCTTGACCGGCGCGAGGCGCGGGTCGAGCTTCAGAACCGTGCGCTTGTCGACCCCGCCCTTGGCGTTCGGCGCCTCGTCCTCGGCGTACGACTCGATGAGGAACGCCATGAGCGACCGGGTCAGGCCGGCGGCCGGCTCGATGACGTACGGCACCCAGCGCTCGTCCTTGGTCTGGTCGAAGTACGACAGGTCCTGCCCGGAGTGCTTGCTGTGCGTCGACAGGTCGAAGTCGGTGCGGTTCGCGATGCCCTCGAGCTCGCCCCACTCGGAGCCGCTGAAGCCGAACTTGTACTCGATGTCGACGGTCCGCTTGGAGTAGTGCGACAGCTTCTCGGCCGGGTGCTCGTAGTGCCGCAGGTTCTCGCGGGAGATGCCCAGGTCGACGTACCAGTCGGTGCGCTGGTCGATCCAGTACTGGTGCCAGGTCTCGTCGGTGCCCGGCTCGACGAAGAACTCCATCTCCATCTGCTCGAACTCGCGGGTCCGGAAGATGAAGTTGCCGGGCGTGATCTCGTTGCGGAACGACTTGCCGATCTGGCCGATGCCGAACGGCGGCTTCTTGCGGGCCGTGGTCAGCACGTTCGCGAAGTTCACGAAGATGCCCTGGGCGGTCTCGGGCCGCAGGTAGTGCAGGCCGGACTCGTCCTCGACGGGGCCGAGGTACGTCTTCAGCATCATGTTGAAGTCGCGCGGCTCGGTCCACTGGCCGCGGGTGCCGCAGTTCGGGCACGCGATGTCGGCGAGGCCGTTCTCGGGAGCGCGGCCCTTCTTCTCCTCGTACTCCTCGAGCATGTGGTCCTCGCGGAACCGCTTGTGGCAGTGCAGGCACTCCGTCAGCGGGTCGGTGAACACGCCGACGTGGCCCGAGGCGACCCACACCTGGCGGGGCAGGATCACGGCGGAGTCGAGGCCGACGACGTCGTCGCGCGACTGCACGACCGTGCGCCACCACTGCTTCTTGATGTTCTCCTTGAGCTCCACGCCCAGCGGCCCGTAGTCCCACGCGGAGCGGGAACCGCCGTAGATCTCGCCGCTCTGGAAGACGAAGCCGCGCCGCTTGGCGAGGGAGACGACGGAGTCGAGACGGGACGGTGCTGCCACGGTGAGTGCTCCTGGTGCCGGGGTCCTGCGCGCCTGGGTGGCGCGGAGGGAGGGATCGTCCGACAGGCTACCGGGCCGCGACCGCGCGTGACCGGCGGCGCCGCACCTCGGACGGACGCGTTGCCTCGCGGTTTTGACACTCGTTCTCAACAGTCCGATGATGGGGGCATGCCCCGTCGTCGCACCCTGCCCCTCGCCGTGTCCGCGGGGGTCGTCCTCGCCCTGTCCGCCTGCTCCTCCCCGGGCTCGGGCGGCTCCGGCGGCGGGTCCGGCGACGGCGACGGCATCGCGGTGCTGGCCTCGTTCTACCCGCTGCAGTACGTGGCGCAGCAGGTCGGCGGCGACCTCGTGTCCGTCGACACGCTGACGCCCCCCGGGGCCGAGCCGCACGACCTCGAGCTCTCCCCCGCCCAGGTGGACGAGGTGGGCCGCGCCGACCTGGTCGTGTACCTGTCGGAGTTCCAGGCCGCCGTGGACGACGCGGTGGACGCGAACCCGCCGGCGCACGTCGTGGACGCGGCGCAGGACACCGAGCTGCACGCCGCCGAGCACGGCGAGGACGGCGAGGAGGAGCACGCCGAGGACGACGGGCACGATCACGGCTCGCTCGACCCGCACTTCTGGCTGGACCCGACCCGGCTGCCCGCGGTCGCCGACGACGTCGCCGCGCAGCTGGCCGAGATCGACCCCGACCACGCCGACGAGTTCCAGGCGAACGCCGAGGCGTTCGCCCAGCAGATGGCCGACCTCGACGCCGAGTACTCCACGGGCCTGGCGTCGTGCGAGAGCCGCACGATCGTCACCACGCACGAGGCGTTCTCCTACCTCGCCGAGCGGTACGACCTCGAGCAGGTCGGGATCTCCGGCGTCGACCCGGAGGGCGAGCCGTCGCCGGCGCGCCTGGCCGAGGTCGGGAAGGTCGTGCAGGACGAGGGCGTGTCCACGATCTTCTTCGAGACGCTCGCCAGCCCGAAGGTCGCCGAGACGCTCGCCGACGAGCTGGGCGTCGACACCGCGGTGCTCGACCCGCTGGAGGGCCTGACGGACGACACGCAGGACTACGTCTCGGTTGCCCGGGCCAACCTGGAGACGCTCCGTACGGCACTCTCGTGCTCGTGACCGACACCACCGCGCCCGAGCCCGCGGTCCTCGCCACCGGCGTCGACGTCGTCCTCGGCGGCCACCAGATCCTGTCCGGCGTCGACCTGCGGGTCGAGCGCGGCGAGGTCGTCGCCCTGCTCGGCGCGAACGGCTCCGGGAAGTCCACCCTGGTCCGTGCCCTGCTGGGCATCGCGCCGCGCACCGCGGGCGAGGTCCGGCTGCTCGGGGGGGCGCTCGGCGACGGCGTGCCGTGGGAGCGGGTCGGCTACGTCCCGCAGCGGCTGCCCGCCGGCGGCGGCGTCCCGGCCACCGCGCTCGAGGTCGTGATGTCCGGCCTGGTGCACGGCCGCACGCTCCGCCCGCCGCGGGACGCCCGGAAGCGGGCGCTCGCCGCGCTGGAGGAGGTCGGCATGGCCCGGCACGCGCGCCGCTCGGTGCTCCAGATGTCGGGCGGCCAGCAGCAGCGGGTGCTGATCGCCCGCGCGCTGGTCCGTCAGCCCGACCTGCTCGTGCTCGACGAGCCGACCTCCGGGATCGACCTGCCGACCCAGGAGACGTTCGTCGCCACGGTCCGCCGGCTGCACGAGCAGGGCGGCACCGTCCTGGTGATCCTGCACGAGCTCGGCTCGTTCGCCGGCCTGATCGACCGGGCGGTCGCGCTGCGGCATGGCCGGGTCGTCTACGACGGCCCGCCGCCGACCCCGCGCGGCGAGCACGCCGGACCCGAGCACGAGCACACCCACCCGCACGCCGACCCGCCCCCGCCGGACCCGGGCACCGGGCTGTCCATGGAGGTCCTGCCGTGACGTGGTTCGAGACGCTCGGGGCGATGCTGTCGTCCCCGCTGATGCAGCGCGCGCTCATCGCGGCCGTGCTGGTCGGCGCCGCCGCACCGGTGGTCGGCACGTTCCTCGTGCAGCGCCGGCTCGCGCTGATGGGCGACGGGCTCGGCCACGTCGCGCTCACCGGCGTCGCGCTCGGCTGGCTGGTCGGCACCTGGGCGGGCCTGGTCCCCCAGGACGCGCTCGCGATCCCCGGTGCGGTGGTCGCCGCGCTGATCGGCTCGGTCGCGATCGAGTGGGTGCGCGCCCGCGGCCGCACCTCCGGCGACCTCGCGCTGGCGCTGATGTTCTACGGCGGCATCGCCGGCGGCGTGCTGCTGATCAAGCTGGCCGGCGGCACGAACGCGAACCTGGTGTCCTACCTGTTCGGCTCGATCTCGACCGTGTCGACCGGCGACCTGTGGTGGACCGCGGGCCTCGCCGTCGGCGTGCTGCTCGTCGGGCTCGGCCTGCGGCACGTGCTGTTCGCGGTGAGCCACGACGAGGAGTTCGCCCGCGGCTCGGGCCTGCCGGTGACCGCGCTCAACATGGTGGTCGCCGCGATGTCCGCGCTCACGGTCACGATCGCGATGCGCGTCGTCGGGCTGCTGCTGGTGAGCGCGCTGATGATCGTCCCGGTGGCGGTCGCGCAGCTCGTGGCCGGCTCGTTCACCCGGGTCATGGCCCTGGCGTCGGGCATCGGCGTCGCCGTCAGCGTCGTCGGGCTGTCGATCACCTACTGGGAGGACATCCCGCCGGGCGCGACGATCGTGCTGCTGGCGATCGGGCTGTACGCGGTCGCGGCGGTCACGCGGCCGCTGCTGGCGCGCCGCGGCGACGAGGCCCCGCACGACCCGCACCCGGAGCTGCCGGACGACGTGGAGCTGCCCGCGGCCCGCTGACGGCGTCGCCGGCCCCGGTCCGGTGGAGCGTTCTGCCCGACACGCCCCGGCGTGTCGGGCAGAACGCGCCACTCGACGCCGATCGCGGGCGAGGGTTCAGGCCGGCTGCTGCGCGTCCTGGACCACGCGGGCGACGTGCAGCGCCAGGTACGCGACCTCGTCCGGCGTGAGCGACGCCTGCAGCCGGACCTCGACGAGCCGCGCGAGCCGGTCGGCCGTGTCGACCGCCTCGGGGTAGGTCGCGCGGATCGCGTCCCCCACGGCCGAGTGCCTCGCGTCGTCGAGCTGCCGCCGCTGGTGCACCCGCACGAACAGGTACCGCAGGTGGGTGACGAACCGCCCGACGCTGACCCCGCCCGCCTCGAGCGCGACGCCGTGCGCGCCGGCGACCACGTCCAGGAACTGCTGGATCAGCCCGGTCATCGTGTAGCTGAACGCGAGGTCGCCGGTCGCGAACCCGGCGTTGACCAGGTGCAGCGCCAGGCCGACCGCCTCGGTCGGCGGCAGCGGCGTGGTCACGCGGGCGTTGATCGCCTCCAGCAGCCGGAGGGCCTGCGCGTGCTCGTCGGCGTACAGGTTGGTGACCTCGGCGAGCAGCGGGTACTCGACGGTCTGGCCGGCCTCGGCCCGCGCCAGGGCGAAGCTGACGTGGTCCGCCATCGCGACGACCAGCGCCGGGCGGGCGGCGACCGCCTGGAGGCCGACCTCGGTCAGCGCGTCGCCGACCAGCTGGACGTGCTCCGGCGGGATGCCCGCGAGCAGCCCCGCCAGGTGGTCCGGGTCCCGGCCGTCGTCGGGGCGGAACACGCGGACGATGCGCTCCGGGTCCGCGAGGTCGCCCGGGCGGGCCTGGAAGCCCAGGCCCCGGCCGGTGAGGATCACCTCGGAGCCGTCCTCGTCGCGCGCGAGGACCAGGTTGTTGTTGAACACGCGGAGGATGTCCACGTCGCTCCTCGCCGGGGCTCGGGTGGTCGGGGTGTCCGGGCGGGGCCGCGCGGTCGGGCGCGGCCCCGCCCGGGCGGTCAGGGCTCGACGTCGACGACGACCGCGCCCCGGGCGACGGTACCGGCCGGCCGCGGCTCGACGCGCGCGAGGGCCCGGGCGTTGACGACCGTGACCAGCGTCGTGGTGTCGTAGCCGGCCTCCCGGACGACGCCGAGGTCGACGGTCACCAGCCGGTCCCCCGCCGCCACGTGCTCGCCCTTGCGGACGGCGACCTCGAACCCGGTGCCCGCGAGCTTCACCGTGTCGATGCCGACGTGCACGAGCACCTCGACGCCGTCGGCGGTCTTCAGCCCGAACGCGTGCCCGGTGTCGGCGACCGTCAGCAGCTCGCCCGCGACCGGGGCCACGACCACGCCGTCCGACGGGACCACGCCGACGCCCTCGCCGAGGGCCTTCGACGCGAACACCGGGTCGTCGACCTCGGCGAGCGGGACGACCTCGCCGGCCACGGGCGCCAGGACGGCGGTCGTGGGCGCGGCGGGCGCGGCCGGGGCGGCGGGCGCCGCGGCGACCGGGCCGGCCGCCGGGGCGCCGGCCCCCACCGTCGCCGCGACCGGGGCGGCGACGGACGCCGACTCCAGCGCCAGGTCCGCCTCCGCCTGCTCCCGGGCGGCGCGGGCCTCGGCCCGCTGCTCCGGCGTGCGGTAGTCGGACACGATCACGAGCACCATCGACACCGCGAACGCCGCGGCGATCGCGATCAGGTACACGGGGATCGGGCTGAACACGGGGATGGTCAGCAGCGAGGTGAACGCGAAGGCGTTGGTGTCGACGCCGCCCAGCACGCCGATGATGACGCCGCCCGTGAGGCAGCCGACGAGCATCCGCGGGTAGATCCGCTTGAACCGCAGGTGGATGCCGTAGAGCGACGGCTCGGAGATGCCGCCGAGCAGGCCGGCGGCGAGCGCGCCGGTCGCGGTCTGGCGCATCTGCACGTCCTTGTCGCGCACCGCGAGCACGAGCACGCCGGCGGTCGCGCCGAAGCAGGCGAAGTTCCACGCGCCCATGGGGCCCTGGATGAAGTCGTAGCCGAGGGTGTTGAGGTTGACCAGCATCAGCGCGTTCAGCGGCCAGTGCAGGCCCAGCGGCACCAGGAACGGGTAGATCAGCGGGATCACGATGGCGAACACGATCGGGGCATTGCCGTTCAGCCACGCCAGGCCGTCGCCGAGCCCGGAGCCGAGCCAGATGCCGAGCGGGCCGAGCAGGAACGCGGTGACCGGGATCATCACGACCATCGACAGGAACGGCACGAACACCATCTGGATGTTCTCGGGGAACACCCGCTTGAGCCCGCGGTACAGCGGGGCGAGCACCGCGACCATGATCAGCGGCACGAACACCTGGCCGCCGTAGTCGTTGAGCTGCATCGGCAGCCCGAAGACGTCCGCCACGCACGCCGTGGTGCCGAGGGTGGCGTTGGTGGTGCACACCGTCGTCGCCGCGTCCGTGAGGGACAGGAAGTTCGGCGTCATCACGGCGGCCATGACCGTGGCGCCGAGCCACGGGTCGACCTGCAGCTTCTTCGCCGCGTTGTACGCGACCATGATCGGCAGGAAGTAGAACACCGCCCGCCACATCGCGTCGACGAACACCCAGGTGGCGGGCTTGTCGTCGGCGCGGAAGTCGACCACGCCCAGCGCGTCGAGCACCGCAGCGAACGCGATGATCAAAGAGGCGCCGAGCAGCACGCCGAGCAGCGGGCGGAACGAGTCGGACAGGTACTCGAAGACCGCGTCCAGCCAGGCGACCTTGCCGCGCGCCTTCGACCGCGCCGCGGCCTTCACGTCGGCGTCGGACTGCCGGCCGACGCCGACGCCGGCCATCTCGGGCAGGCCCATGATCTGGGTGAACACCGTCTGCACCGCCCCGCCGACGACCACCTGGTAGCGGTCGCCGGACTGCGGCACGGCGCCCATCACGCCGGGCACCGCCTCCACGGCCTGCTGGTCGACCACCGAGGCGTCGCGCAGCTCGAAGCGCAGCCGGGTGGCGCAGTGCGTCAGGGCGCGGACGTTGGCCGGTCCTCCGACCGCCCGGATGATCTCCTCGGCCCTGTCGCGCGTCGTCGCGGACGTCATGTCGTACTCCTCGTCGAGAGCCGACGCCGTCCGGGCACAAAAAAAGACCTGAGGCGCATCGCTGCGGCTCAGGTCTTGCCCCGCGACGACGGCGGGTAACAACCCTGTGTGAACTCAGGTTCGCCGACGAGGTTAGCACCCCGGTGCCGGGGGTCCGTCCGGGACCTTCGTCCCGACGAGGTCAGGCCGACCTCGCTCGTAGACTCGGACGGGTGAGCGACACGGCGGCGGCGTACGGGATGGGCGGATGGCCGTTCTGGGCCGTCATCGCCGGGCTGTTCGTCGTCGTCATGGCGCGCTCGCACCTGTTCTACTGGGTCGGCCGCGGGGTGACCTCGGGCGCAGCGCGGCTGGCGGAGCGGGTGCCGGGCACCGAGGCGGACGCGCCGGGCGGCGAGGACGTCGCCCCTGCCCCGGCGCCTCGTGGAGCCGCGGCCCGCGCGCAGGTGGAGCGCCTCATGCGCACCCCGACGGCCCGCCGCGGCCTCGCCCTCGTGCACCGGTTCGGCCCGTTCGCCGTGACCCTCGCCTACCTGACCGTCGGCGTGCAGACGGCGGTGTTCGTCGGCTCGGGGCTGGTGCGGATGCCCTACCCCCGGTTCCTCGCGGCGTCGGTGCCCGGCAGCGTAGCCTGGGCCTTCGTCTGGGGCACCGTCGGCCTCGGCGCGGTCTGGGCGGCCGTCCGGCTCGCGACCGCGTCGCCGTGGGGCCTCGCGGCGGTGCTGGCGGCGCTCGCGGGGCTGGTGACGTGGGCGGTGCTCCGTCGCCGGTCGCGCACCGCGCGCGCTGCCGCTCGCCGGGGCCTGGTCGTCGACGCCGCACGCGCGGACGAGCTCGTCTGAGGCGGGTCGCGGGGCGTGCCCGTCAGTGGCCCTCCTCCGTGCCGTCCGGCGGTGGCGGGTCGCCGGCGGGCGGGGCGTCCCCGGCCGTCCCGTCGGCCGCCGCGCCCGCGCCACCAGCGCCTCCTCCGCCGCCGCGTGACGGGTACAGCGTGACCCGCGACCCCGGCTCCGCGCTGCCGATCCGGCTCTGGCTCGCGATCACCCCGGCCGGCAGGTCGGACCCGGTGCTGCCGCCGATGACGGCCTCGAACCCGGCCCGCCGCAGCGCCTCGACCGCGGCGTCCCGGTCCAGGCCCACGACCGAGGGCACCGAGGACGACCGGCCCAGGCGGGCCTGGTCGGTCACCGGCGTGAACGCCGGGTTCGGCTGCCCGTCCGCGAGCGCCGCGTCCATGAACCCCTTCCACGCCACGCCCGCGATCGTCGCGCCGTAGACGTGCTGGTGCCGCCGGCCGTTGATCACCACGTTCTGCATCGGGGAGAACGAGTCGGGGTACCCCACCCAGGTGGCCGCGGCCAGCCGGGGCGTGTAGCCGACGAACCAGGTCTGCTCGTTGCGGCTCGTGGTGCCGGTCTTCCCCGCCGCCGCGTACCCCGGCGTGCCGAGCGACCGCCCGGTGCCCTGCCACACGTGCCCGAGGGCGTGGTTCATCGTGGCGGCGATCTCGGGTTCGATCGCCTGGGAGCACGCGGCGTCCGGCACCGGCAGCGCGGCGCCGGACGGGTCCCGCACCGCGGTGACCGCCACCGGGGTGCAGAAGAGGCCGTCCGCGGCGAACGCGGCGTACGCCCCCGCCAGGGCGAGCGGCGAGGTCGCCTCCGAGCCGAGGACGTTCGCCGCGTAGGCCCCGAACGGCTCGCCCTCGCGCCCGGGCGAGGACTGCGTGACGCCCAGGTCGGCGGCGCCCTGCATGATGTCGCAGAGGTCGAGCTGCATCGCCATCGACAGGTAGCCGAGGTTCACGGACCGCTGGGTGGCCTGGAGGACCGACATCGAGCCCGCGCCGCCCTCGGAGTTGCGCACCGGCCACGTCTGGCTCGGCAGCCGCGACCCGCACGCCGTGAACTGGTTCGTGTTCAGGGTGCGCGCGGTCCCGTCGACCGTGCGACCGAGGTCGTTCCCCTGCTCGAGCCACTCCAGGAGCGTGAAGGGCTTGAGCGTCGACCCTGGCGCGAACCCGCCCGACCCGCCGTAGGAGTACGACGTGCTGTAGTTCACCGACACCGCGGACCCGCCCGCGTCGGCGGTGTTGTCGAAGGTGCGGTTCTGCGCCATCGCGACGACCCGCCCCGTGCCCGGCTCGACGACCACCATGGCCGACCCCACACCGGAGCGGTCGTCCACCGGCACGCGCGCCTTGACCTGCTCGTCCGCGAGCGCCTGCAGGCGGGGGTCGAGCGTGGTGGTGATGACCAGGCCCCCGCGGTACAGCAGGTCCGCTCGCTCCTCCGGCGTCTCGCCGAACGCGGGGTCGTGCCGGATCACCTGCGTGACGTAGTCGCAGAAGAACCCCGAGCCCGGGATCGCGGCGTCCGCCGCCATGCAGCCGCTGCGCGCCTCGCTCACCCGCAGCGTCTCCTCGATCGGGGTCGCGACCGCCGCGTCGTGCTCCTCCGCCGTGATGTAGTCCTGGTCGCGCATGAGCATGAGCACGGTGTTGCGACGCTGCTCGGCCGCCGCCGGGGACCGGGTGGGGTCGAAGGCGCTCGGGTTCTTGGTGATCCCGGCGATGGTCGCGGCCTCCACCAGGTCGAGCTCCGCCGCCGGCTTGCTGAAGTACCGCCGGGCGGCCGACTCCGCGCCGTAGACCGCCACGCCGAACGGCGCGATGTTCAGGTAGCTCTCCAGGATCTCCTCCTTGGTGAGCTCCTGCTCCAGCGCCACCGCCAGCCGGGCCTCCCGGAGCTTGCGGGCGTAGCCCTCGGCCCCGTCGGTCTCCTGCGCGGCCTCGACCCCGGCGTGGTCGCCGACGCGGACGGACCGCTCGATGAGCACGTTCTTCACGTACTGCTGCGTGAGCGTCGACGCGCCCTGCTGGGACCCGGTGAGCTGGTTCTGCACCAGGGCGCGGGCCATGCCGGTCGGGTCGATCCCGCCGTGGTCGAAGAACCGCCGGTCCTCGGTCGCGACCACCGCCTGCTGCAGGTGCTCCGACACCGCGTCCAGCGGCACGACCACGCGGTCCTCCGCGAAGAACTCCGCGAACGGCGTGCCGTCCGCCGCCGTCATCACCGACCGCTGGGACAGCGGGCGGCGCTCCAGGTGCGCGGGCAGGTCCCGGAGCATCTCGTCGCCCACCTCGGTGGCGGTGCGCGCGGCCGCCGCGACCGGCATGAACGTGCCGGCGAGCAGGAGCCCGCCCGTGCCGGACGCGAGCACGAACGCGAGCAGCAGCGCGAGCACCTGGGCCGGGGTCACCTGGACGCGGGGCGGGCGGCTGGGACGGGTCATGCCCGCGACGCTAGGCAGCCCAGCGGCACCCGGTCCCCGACCGGGTGGCGGGCGTAGGTGGACGTGCGGGGAGGGCCGGGAGACGTGGTGAAGACGCCGTGCCCACCTACGGACCGGCGACCCCCGTCAGGCGGAGGCGGGCTTGTCCACCGCGCCGCCGTAGCGGCGGTCGCGGCTCGCGTACGTCTCGATCGCGCGCCACAGGTGCCGGCGGTCGACGTCGGGCCACGGCTCGTCGAGGAACACCAGCTCGGCGTAGGCGGCCTGCCAGATCATGAAGTTCGACGTGCGCTGCTCCCCCGAGGAGCGCAGGAACAGGTCGACGTCCGGCAGGTCGGGCTCGTCGAGGTAGCGCTGCACCGTCTTCTCGGAGACCTTGTCCGCCTTCAGCCGCCCCGCCGCCACGTCCTGCGCGATCGCCTTGGCGGCGTCGGCGATCTCGGCGCGGCCGCCGTAGTTCACGCACATGGTCAGCGTGCAGGTGGTGTTGTCGACGGTCAGCCGCTCGGCCTCCTCCAGCTCCGAGATGACCGATCGCCACAGCCGCGGGCGGCGGCCGGCCCAGCGCACCCGGACGCCCCAGTCGTTCATCACGTCCCGCCGGCGGCGCAGCACGTCCCGGTTGAAGCCCATGAGGAATCGGACCTCCTCGGGCGACCGGGTCCAGTTCTCGGTCGAGAACGCGTAGGCCGACACGTGCTTCACACCGATCTCGATGGCACCGGCGACGACGTCGAGCAGCGACGCCTCCCCCGCGGCGTGCCCGGCGGTGCGCGGCAGCCCGCGGGCGTTCGCCCACCGGCCGTTGCCGTCCATGACGATCGCGACGTGCTGCGGGACGAGCTCCTTCGGCAGCACGGGCGGGCGGGCCCCGCTCGGGTGCGGGGGCGGCGGAACCGGCATCAGATCCTCTCGACCATCGGCAGCGAGCGCAGCGTGCGCTCCAGGTGGAACTGGGAGTACGCGGACACCAGGCCGTTGCCCTCCTTGCGGTGCCGCTCGGCGGACGAGTCGGCCACCGCCCAGTCGCCGGCGAGCAGCGCGGACAGCAGCTGGAACGTCTCCGGGGCCGGGGCGGTCGCGCCCGGGGGCCGGCAGGAGGTGCAGACGGCGCCGCCCTGAGCGACGGCGAACGAGTGGTGCGGGCCCGGCCGGCCGCAGCGGGCGCAGTCGGTGAACGACGGGGCCCAGCCGGCGATCGCGAGCGCGCGCAGCAGGTAGGAGTCGAGCACCAGGCCCGGCGCGTGCTCCCGGGACGCCAGCGAGCGGACCGCGCCGACCAGCAGCCAGTACTGCTGCAGCGCCGGCTCGCGCTCGGCCTCGACGAGGCGCTCGGCGGTCTCCAGCATCACGGTGCCGGCGGTGTACAGGGCGTAGTCCTCGCACACCGGCCGGCCGTACGCGCCGAGGGTCTCGACCTGGGTGACGACGTCGAGGTTCCGGCCGGTGTTGAGCTGCACGTCGATGTGCATGAACGGCTCGAGCCGGGAGCCGAACCGCGAGGTGGTGCGCCGGACGCCCTTGCCGACCGCGCGCACCTTGCCGTGGGTGCGGGTCAGCAGGGTGACGATCCGGTCCGCCTCCCCCAGCTTGTGGGTGCGCAGCACGATCGCCTCGTCGCGGTAGAGGCTCACGCTCGTATTGTCCCCCGCGACCGCCCCGGACCGCGCACCTGTTCGCCGACCGCGTGCCGCGCCCCCGCGGAACCTCCGCACGGACGCGGCGACGCCCGCCCGGCCGGCCGGCCGGCGCACCATCGCCGAGATAGGGCTTCCGCGTCGAGATAGGACGCAGGACGGTCCTACCTCGCGTGAAGGGACCTATCTCGGCGGGGCGGTCACGCCCCGGACGCGGCGACGCCCGGCCCCGCGGCCGCGCGCGGGTGGGCGCGGCGGGCGGGACCGGGCGCTGGGGCCGGTCGGGGGTGGCGCCGGCCCCGTCCTGGGGCCCGCGCGGGTCAGCGGGAGGCGGCGGCCTCGCGCTCGGCGCGGTTCACGGCCGAGATGATGGCCTTGAGCGAGGCGGTGGTGATGGAGGAGTCGATCCCGACGCCCCACAGGGTCCGGTCGCCGACCGCGCACTCGACGTACGCGGCGGCCGCGGCGTCACCGCCGGCGGACAGGGCGTGCTCGGCGTAGTCGAGCACCTGCACCCGGGCGCCGACCTGGTCGAGCGCGGCGACGAACGCCGCGATCGGGCCGTTGCCGGACGCCTCCACGGTGCGGTCCACCCCGCCGTCGACGAGGTCGACCGCGAGCGTGTCCGGGCCCTCCTCGGCGCTGGTGGTCCGGGTGCCGCGGAGCGCGAACCGGCCCCAGGCGTCCAGGTCGGACGCGGCGTCGACGGGCAGGTACTCGTCGGTGAAGATCCGCCACAGCACGTCGGCCGTGACCTCCGAGCCGTGCGCGTCGGTGTACCGCTGCACGACCTGGGAGAACTCGATCTGCAGGCGGCGCGGCAGGTCCAGATCGCGCTCGGACTTCATCAGGTAGCTGATGCCGCCCTTCCCGGACTGCGAGTTGACCCGGATGATCGCCTCGTACGACCGGCCGACGTCCTTCGGGTCGATCGGCAGGTACGGGACGGCCCAGACGATGTCGTCGACGTCCTCGCCCTCGGCCGCGGCCCGGGCCTCCATCGCGTCCAGGCCCTTCTTGATGGCGTCCTGGTGCGAGCCGGAGAAGGCGGTGAACACCAGGTCGCCGCCGTACGGGTGCCGCTCGGGGACGGCCATCTGGTTGCAGAACTCGACGACCCGGCGGATGTGGTCGATGCCGCCGCCGACGGAGAAGTCGATCTCGGGGTCGACGCCCTGGCTGAACAGGTTCATGCCGAGGGTGACCAGGCAGACGTTGCCGGTGCGCTCGCCGTTGCCGAACAGGCAGCCCTCGATGCGGTCGGCGCCGGCCAGGTAGCCCAGCTCGGCGGCCGCGACGGCGGTGCCGCGGTCGTTGTGCGGGTGCAGCGACAGCACGACGTTCTCGCGGTACCGCAGGTGCCGGCCCATCCACTCGATGGAGTCGGCGTAGACGTTGGGGGTGGCCATCTCGACCGTCGCCGGCAGGTTGATGATGACCGGCTTCTCGGCCGTCGGCTCGAACACGTCCAGCACGGCGTTGCAGATCCGGACCGCGAACTCGAGCTCGGTGCCGGTGTACGACTCCGGGCTGTACTCGTAGAACACCTCGGTCTCCGGGATGCTCTCCTCGTACTTCTTGCACAGGCGGGCGCCGGAGACGGCGATGTCGACGATGCCGTCCTCGTCGGACCGGAAGACGACCTCGCGCTGCAGCACCGACGTGGAGTTGTACAGGTGGACGATCGCCTGCTTGGCGCCGGCGATGGCCTCGTAGGTCCGCTCGATCAGGTGCTCGCGGGACTGGGTCAGCACCTGGATGACGACGTCGTCGGGGATGCGACCCTCCTCGATCAGCATCCGCACGAAGTCGAAGTCGGTCTGCGAGGCGGACGGGAAGCCGACCTCGATCTCCTTGTAGCCCATCTGCACGAGCAGCTCGAACATCGCCAGCTTGCGAGCGGCGTTCATCGGCTCGATCAGCGCCTGGTTGCCGTCGCGCAGGTCGACCGCGCACCAGCGCGGGGCCTTCGCGATCTGCTTCGTCGGCCAGGTGCGGTCCGGCAGCTCGACCCGGATCTGGTCGGCGAACGGGCGGTACTTGTGCACCGGCATGCCGGACGGCTGCTGGGCGGTGCGGGTGTGGTAGCTCATCGGGGGTCCTTCGCTTCGCGGGGTGCTGGGGTCAGCCGGCGCACCGAACACCGCGACGAGGATCCGGCCTAGAGGGCCTCGTCGCGGCGGCGAAGGAGGAGGCTGCGAAGCGTGAGCACGGTTCGACTGTACTCCGCACCACCGGGCGGACCGCAACCGCTCAGCATCTGGACGGCTCAGGTGAGGGCGATCAGCTCGTCCCGGCTCCGCAGCACCAGGTGGCCGCCGACGGCCTCGACGGACCGCACGCCGTCCTCGATCGGCAGCACCCACTCGAGCTCGCCGTCGGACAGCCGGCGGGCCTCCATGGTCGGCCGGCCCGTCGGCGAGCGGCCGGCGCCCAGCACCGTCGCCCCGTCGGTGAGCGGCGCCCACCACATCAGCACCCGCTCGGGCGACTCCCACTCCGAGAGGCCCGTGCGCGCGGAGACGACCTGGTAGCCGTCGACGCCGAGGAGCACCAGGTGCCCCCCGGACTGCACCCGCACCGCGCGGTACGTCTCGTGCCGCCACAGCTCGGTCCCGTCCGGCAGCGACCGGCCGACGAGCGTCCCGCCCTCGTCCATCACCAGGACGTCCGGTGGAGCACCGTCGGAGGCCGTGATCGTCGGGAACAGCGCCCGGGACGAGAACAGCGGGCGCCCGGTCCGGTCGTGGACCACGCCGCCCTCGCCGCTCGACCAGGTGCCGTACACGTCGGTCGACAGCGACCCCACGATGAACGAGCGGGGCGGGGTGGCGGTCAGCTCGTCGCCGTCCGCGGCGTCGAGCACCGTCGCCGACCAGCCCTGCAGCAGCACGAACGACTCGTTCACGCGCAGCTCGGAGCCGCTGACGATCCCCTCGCGCAGCCGGAGCGGGGTGGTGCCGCGGTACCACCAGAGGCGGTGTCCGTCCGCCCCGGCGTACCGGCCGACGCGCGCGTGGCCGTCCGCCCCGACCCGCAGCACGACCAGGTCGTCGCCGATCCGGTCGACCGCGGCGAGCCGGCCCGAGACCGTCCACCGGCCCAGCACGTCACCGGTGGCGGCGTCGAGCGCCGAGATCTGCGCCCAGCGCTCGTCCGGCGCGGGGAACGGGACCGTGCCGTGCGACCAGCCGCCGCCGGGGAGGACCGGCGGCTCGACCACGCAGAGCACGACCGGGCCGACATCGGCTCCCGTGTGCGGGCAGCCCGTCAGCGGCCGGGTGCCGGCGACCGGCCCGAGGTCGCGGGTCCACAGCCGCTCGCCGCTGCCCTCGTCGTAGCCCGTCACCTGGAACCGGCGGTCCCGCACCCCGGACACGACCAGCGCACCGGTCGCCGCGAGCACGTCGGCCGACCGCGGCACGGAGACCCGCCACCGCGCCCACGGCGGCCCGTCCAGCGGGGCGAGCATCCCGGGCGCGACGACAGCGGGCGGTGCCGGTGCCGCGGCGCGCCCGACGGCGACGCCCGCCACGACCAGCCCCACGACGACGAGCACCGCGACCCACCGACGACGGCGGGGACGCGTCGACCGGGGCGGCCCCGGTGCGGGCGGCTCGTCCGGCGGGGACGGCGGCAGCCAGGTGCGGGGCCGTCCGGGCGCGCGCGGGCGGCCAGTGACGTCGACCAGCTCGACGTCCTGCATCGTCGCAGCAGACCGCAGGCGGCCCATGCGCCATCGTAGGCCCCTAGGCGCGCAGCCCCACGGCGAGCGCCAGGTCACCGAACGCCACGAGCGAGCCGTCCGCCAGCCGCACACGCCGGTCCGGGAGGCAGACGATCCGCTGGCCGTCGGCGAGCGTCACGAGCGTGCCGTTGGTCGAGCCGCGGTCGACGACCCACGGCCCCTGCTCGTCGACGCCGAGCATGAGGTGCGTCTTCGACACCGAGCGGCCCGGGTCGGCGACGGCGACGGTCCGGACGCCGTCCTGCGGGTCGGGGTTGCGACCGACGAGCAGCGGGCTGTCCAGCGCCGCGACCGTGCCGTCGGGGAGCCGGACCGCCCACCCGGCGCCCGGGCCCGGCGCGGGGGCCGGGGGCGCGGCGGGGAACGGGGCGGGCGGGACCGGCGGCGCGGGGGTCGCGGGGGCGACGGCGGCGTGCGGGGCCGGTG
>NZ_JAHVCI010000022.1:0-64382 GCF_019265565.1 Cellulomonas sp. PS-H5 | reverse complement strand
CGGCGTGTCGGGCAGAACGCTCCACCCATTTCCACCCCCGGGGGGTGGTGAGGGGGCCGGGAACGGAGGCGTCAGGCGACCGGGTCGTCCGCGCCGTAGGGGGCCAGGCGCAGCGTGCGCGCGTTGGCCGCCACGATCCGGTCCGCCAGCGCGGCCAGGTTCTCCGGGGTGTCCGTGCCCGCGCGCACGAACCGGCCGTGCAGCGCGTCCAGCCGCCCGGAGCCGAAGGCGTCCACCAGCTCGACCGTCGCCTCGACCGGCGTCCACTCGGTGCGGTCGTCGTGCAGCGGCATCGCCTGGGTCATGTCGGTGACGACCACGCCCGGCGCGACGTCGAGCACCGTGACGCCCCGGTCGGCGTACTGCGCGTCGAGCATCGTGGTGAGCCGCGCGAGCGCGCCCTTGCTGATGCCGTAGCCCGTGTACACGCCCGACGGCCGGTGCCCCGAGCCGGAGTTGATGTTCACCACGTGCCCGGAGCCGCGCGCCAGCATGCCCGGCAGCACCGCGTGCGCCAGCAGCAGGGGGCCGCGCACGTTCGTCTCGATCACCCGCCACACGTCCTCGACGTCGTCGGCGACGAGGTCGACCTCGGCCCGCTCGATGACCCCGGCGTTGTTGACGAGCAGGCCGAGCCCGCCGAGGTCCGCGAACGCCTCCTCGACCCGCGCGACCGCCGCGGCGACGGCGTCGCGGTCCACCACGTCGACGGCCTCGACCACGACCCGGGCGCCGTGCCGGGCGGCCCGGGCCTCCGCGGCGACGGCGTCGAGGTGCGCCCGGGTGCGGCCGGCGAGCGCGACGTCCCACCCGGCGCGGACCAGGCCGAGCGCGAGGCCCCGGCCGATGCCCCGGCCCGCGCCGGTGACGAGGGCGGTGCGCGGGGCGGGGGCGGGCGTGGCGGCGTCGGAGGTCGTCATGCCCCCATCGTCGCCCATCGGCGCCGCGCCGCCGTCACGTCACCGGCCCGGCCCCGCCCGCCCTCTCCCGCCGGACGACCCCGGGTCGGCATACTGGCGCTGCCCACCGCGTTGTCCGACGTCGGGGCCGGATCCGGCCCCGGAGTCAGCCGCCCGTCACCGACCGCGAGGGGAGCCGCCCGTGGCCACGGACGCCGCCGAGCCCACCCGTGCCGTTCCCGGCCCGCCGCTGCGGGTCCGCCTGCCCTCCGTCAGCCCCTCGGTGCGCGACTTCCTCGCGACCGAGGCCGGCAGCGCCGTGTTCCTGCTCGGGGCGACCGTGCTCGCGCTCGTGTGGGCGAACTCGCCCCTCTCGGACGCGTACGACGCGCTGTGGTCGACGTCGGCCGGCTTCCACCTGGGCTCGTTCGGGATCGACCTGAGCCTGCACCACTGGGTGAACGACGCCGCGATGGCGGTGTTCTTCTGCGTGGTCGGCCTCGAGATCAACCGGGAGATCACCAGCGGCGAGCTGCGGGACCGCCGGACCGTCGCGGTGCCGGCGCTCGGCGCCCTGGGCGGCCTGGCGATCCCGGCCGTCATCTACCTGCTGTTCAACGCGGGCACCGAGGCCGCGCACGGCTGGGGCGTCGTCATGTCGACCGACACGGCGTTCCTGGTCGGCATCCTCGCGCTGTTCGGCCCGGCCTGCCCGGACCGGCTGCGGCTGTTCCTGCTGACGCTGGCGATCGTCGACGACATCGGCGCGATCACGGTGATGGCGGTCTTCTACAACGACGGCGTCGACGTCGCGGCGCTCGCCGTCGCCGGGGTGCTGGTGCTGGGGCTGCTCGTCCTGCGGTGGCTCGGCGTCTGGCGGCTGACGCCGTACGCCCTCATCGGCGTCGCCCTGTGGTTCGCGGTGAACGCCTCGGGCGTGCACGCGACGCTCGCGGGCGTGCTGGTCGGGCTGCTGCTGCCCTCACGGCCGATGGCGCGGGACCACGTCGAGCAGGTGCCCCGCTGGACCGACGGGCTGGTCGCCGAGCCGACCGCGGACACCGAGCACCTGGCCGAGCTCGCCGCCCGCGCCACCGTGCCCGCCGGCGAGCGGCTGCAGCGGCTGCTGCACCCGTGGTCGGCGTTCGTGATCGTGCCGGTGTTCGGCCTGGCCAACGCGGGCGTGCGGCTCGACCCGGAGGCGCTGCGCGCGGCCGCGACGTCGAGCGTGACGATCGGCGTGGCGGTGGCGCTGGTGGCCGGCAACACGATCGGCATCACCGGGGCCGCGACGCTCGCCATCCGCACCGGGCTCGGGCGGCTGCCCGGGCGGGTGCGGTGGGGCCACCTGCTCGGCGGTGCGGTGCTCGCCGGGATCGGGTTCACGATCTCGCTGTTCATCGCCGAGCTGGCGTTCGAGGGCGAGCTCGTCGAGCAGGCGAAGATCGGCATCCTCGCGGGCTCGCTGATCGCGGCGGTCCTGGGCACGGTGCTGCTGCGGGTCCTCGGCGACCGGCTGCCGCTGTGCTCGCCGGGCGACGAGCTGCCCGCCGGGCTGCCGCCGCGGCCCTGGGTCGCCGGGTCCTGATCCCCACCCTCTTCTCGCGTCGACCCCCGATCGATCGGGGGTCGACGCGAGAAACCGGTGGGGATCCGCGGGCGCGCGGCCTCAGCGCGCCGGCACCGCCGCCGCGACCGCCGCGCGCAGCGCGGGCAGCTCGACCGGACCCCGGTACCGCTCCCCCTGGACCAGCAGCGTCGGAGTCCCCCGCACCCCGAGCCCGAGACCGCCGACGTAGTCCGCCTCGACCAGGTCGGCGTACGGCTGGGCGCCCTCGCCCGCGACGGTCGCCGGGTCGAGGCCGAGGCGCGCGCCGGCGGCGCGGAGGTCGGGCTCGGTCAGCCGGTCCTGCTGCGCGAACAGCAGCCGCTGCATCTCCCAGAACAGCCCCTGCTCCGCGGCGGCCTCGGCCGCGAGCGCCGCGATCAGCGCGTGCGGGTGCACCTGGAACAGCGGGAAGTGCCGCCAGACCAGCCGCACCCCGCCGTCGGACTCCTCGACCAGCTGCCGGAGCACCGGCTCGGCGTCCCGGCAGTACGGGCACTCGAGGTCGCCGTACTCGGTGATCGTGACGGGCGCGGCGGGGTCGCCGAGGACGAGCCGGGGGGCGTCGGACATGCCCCCAGCATGCCCGACGCCCGCCACCGACCTCGGCGGGCGCCTCAGCGCGGCCGCATCGGCGGGCTCGCCGTCCCCGCCCCGCGCGCGATCCCCGCGACCAGCTGCCGCATCGCCTGCACCCCGGTGTACCGCGGGTGGAACCCGAGCTGCCGCTCGGCGCGGGTCGTGTCGAGGACCGGCGCCGACGCGCCCATGTCGAACCACCCGGGCCCGACCGGCGCCAGCCGCGCGTGCCACGCGAGGGACAGCGCCGTGCGCACCGGGGCGTGCGGCACCTCCCGCCACCGGCCCCGCGACACGACGTCGGCCACGTCGGCGGCCCGGATGATCCCCGGCCCGGCCACGTTGTACGGCCCGCGCGCCTGCCGGACGACCGCCTCGCGGTACGCGTCGGCGAGGTCGTCGGCGTGCACCGCCTGCAGCCGGAACCCCGCGGGCCACGGCAGCACCGGCAGCCGGTTGTCGAGGAGCCCCGCGGGCACGAACGGCCCGAGGAAGTACCGCGTGATCTCGTGCCCCGCGGCGTGCTGGAAGACCAGAGCCGGGCGCAGCCGCGCGATCGTCAGGGTCGGGTACCGCAGCTCGGCCTCGTCCAGCAGCCGCTCGACCGCGACCTTGTCGACGCTGTAGTCGGACGACCGGATCCCGCCGGTGTCCCACTCCTCGTCCCGGGGCTCGTCGGAGTACGACGGGCTGTACGCCCCGACCGACGAGGCGACGACCAGGTGCGGCACGCTCGCGTCGACCACCGCACCGAGCACCCGGCGCATCCCGTCGACGTTGACCCGCCGGAGCTGGTCGCGGTCGTGGCTCGGCTGGATCAGCCAGGCGAGGTTGACGACCGCGTCCGCGCCGGCAAACACGCGGCGCAGCCGCTCGACGACCGGGCCGTCCGGGCCGGGCGCACCGATGTCGACGGCGTGCCAGTCGGTGGTGTCGTACGGCGGCGGGGGCGTCCGGCGCGGCGTGCGCCGGGCGACGCCGACCAGGGCCGTCACGGTCGGGTCGTCGCGCAGCCGGCGCAGCACGGCGGTGCCGACGTTGCCGCTGGCCCCGATGACGACGACCTTCACCGCGCCTCCCCGGTCCCGGCCGGCTCGCCCGGCGCGCCGTCCTCCGCGAACGCCTGCTCGCGGGCGACCTGCCCGAGCCGGGTCAGCGTCGCGATCTGCTCGTCGGCCTGGTCCAGCAGGCGCTGCAGCTGCGCCGGGTCGAGCCCCAGGTCGTCGGCCCAGATGTGCAGCGTCTCCCACAAGCCGCGCTTCGCGATCACGGCGCCGCGCATCAGGTCCAGCTCCAGCACGGCGGTCAGCGGGGACTGGTCGGTCAGCCGGCCGTTGGGCTTCAGCCGACCCGCGCGCTCGACGACCGCGAGGCCCACGCGCTTGACCAGGGACGGCCGCACGTCGAGCCGGTAGGAGGTGTCACGCAGCCACTCGCGCTCGTCCGTGACCTCCTGCGCGATCCGGGCGAGCGCCGGACCCAGCGGGGTGTCCGCGTAGGCCTGGGCCATCCGGCCGAACCGCGCGCTGCCGCCCTCCGCCCCGGCGAGGTGGTCGCCGAGGTAGGAGTCGAGCAGCGTGCGGTCGAGCCGCCTCACGGGGTCCCGGCGCCGCCGCCGTCCGCGCCGTCGGTGCGCGGGTTCAGGTTGTCCGGGTCCGCGTCGGGGTCGGCGTCGCCCTCGTCGCCGCCGGAGGCCTGCGTCCCGGTGCGCGGGTTGAGCATCTCCGGGTCGGTGTCCGGGTCCTCGGCGGGGTCGTAGCCGTTCTGCGTGGTGTCGTCGGTGCTCATGGGCCCACGCTGGCACCAGGCCCCGGACCTCGCACCCCGAACGGTCACCGCGACCCGGAGGACCGCCGGGACGATCGTCCCTGGTGCCCGGTGCGTGGATCTGGTGCACCGAGCACCGCGTGCGCTGGTTACCATCGAGTCGTGCCCTCAACTGTCGAGCCGGTCGATGTCGTCCTGGTCGGTGGCGGGATCATGTCCGCCACGCTCGCCACCCTGCTCTCCGAGCTCGAGCCGTCCTGGCGGATCGAGATCGTCGAGCGGCTGGACGGGATCGCCCTGGAGAGCACGGACGCCTGGAACAACGCCGGCACCGGGCACGCCGCGCTCTGCGAGCTGAACTACACCCCCGAGCGCGCCGACGGCACCGTCGACATCGCCAAGGCGGTGACGATCAACGAGCAGTTCGCGCTGTCCTGCCAGCTGTGGGACCACCTGCGCGACGAGGGCCGGCTGCCCGACGACTCGTTCCGGTCCGCCGTCCCGCACCTGACGTTCGTCCGGGGCGCCGACGACGTGGACTACCTCCGCCGCCGGCACGCCGCTCTGACCGCGCACCCCCGGTTCGCGCACCTCGAGTACACCGAGGACCCCGAGACCATCGCGTCCTGGACCCCGCTGATCATGGCCGACCGCGACCCCGACGAGCCCGTGGCCGCCACCCGCGCCCTCGACGGCCTCGACGTCGACTTCGGCACCCTCGCCCGGCGCATGGTCGACGACCTGGTCGCCCGTGGCGCCCGGGTCCGGCTGCAGCACGAGGTCCGGCGGATCAGCCGGCGCCGCGGCGGCGGCTGGCGGCTGCACCTGGTCGACCGGGCGTGGAACGCCAGCCCGAAGCGGTCGACGCTCGACGCGCGGTTCGTGTTCATCGGCGCCGGCGGCGGCGCGCTGCGCCTGCTCCAGGACGCCGGCATCCCGGAGATCAAGGGCTACGGCGGCTTCCCGATCAGCGGCCAGTTCCTCCGCACCACCGACCCGGCCCTCGTCGAGCGGCACCGCGGCAAGGTCTACGGCAAGGCCGCCGTCGGCTCCCCGCCCATGTCGGTCCCGCACCTCGACACCCGCGTCGTCCAGGGCGCCCCGGCGCTGCTGTTCGGCCCGTACGCCGGCTGGAGCATGAAGTTCCTCAAGGCCGGCTCGTGGACCGACCTGGTCCGCACCGTCCGGCCGGGCAACCTCATCCCGCTGGTCGCGGTCGGCCTGCACAACCTCGACCTGCTGAAGTACCTGATCAGCGAGGTGCTGGCCACCCGCGACGCCCGGATGCGCACGCTGCGCGGGTTCATGCCGACGGCGCGCGAGCGCGACTGGGAGCTCATCACCGCCGGTCAGCGCGTGCAGGTGATCAAGCGCGGCAAGGGTGGCGGCGTGCTGGAGTTCGGCACCGAGCTGATCACGGCCGCCGACGGGTCGATCGCGGGCCTGCTCGGCGCCTCGCCCGGCGCGTCCACCGCGGCGTCCGCGATGATCGACCTGCTGCGCCGGTGCTTCCCCGAGCGGTACGCCGGCTGGCGGCCTCGGCTCGAGGAGATGATGCCGCAGCTGGCCGAGGGCTCGACGGCGGCCGCTCCGGGTGCCGGCGAGGCCCCGGACGCCGACCCGGACCTGGAGACCGAGGACCCGGCGCGCCCGGACGGCTCGAACCCGGGCGTCGGCCACGAGCCGGGCCCGGAGCCGCGCGACGCCTCCCCGCGGGCCGCGGGCCGCCGCCCGGCGCGCCCCACGCTCCCCCGCCGCCGGGACACCCCGGTCGCCTGACCCCGCTCGCGTCGCCCCCGCACCCCGCCGAGATAGGACCGGCGCGCCGAGATAGGACCGTGGTCGGCCCTATCTCGGCGCGGAGGTCCTATCTCGGCGCGGGGCGGGCGCGAGTGGGCGGGCGCGGGCGGGCGGGCGGGCGCGCGGGCGGCCCGGTCGCCGGATCCGTGGCGCAGGAGGAGCGTGGGGGCATGAGAGCCGTCGTCCTGAACTGCACGCTGAAGCCGTCGCCGCAGCCGTCGAACACCGAGCAGCTCGCGCGCGTCGTCGTCGAGGCCCTGGAGGGCCACGGCGTCGAGGTCAGCACCATCCGGCTGGCCGACCACGACATCCCGCCCGGGGTCGAGTCCGACCTGGGCGGCACCGACGAGTGGCCGGCGGTGCGTCGCGCGGTGCTCGACGCCGAGATCCTGGTCGTCGCCACGCCGACCTGGGTCGGCCACCCGTCGTCGATCGCCCAGAAGATGCTGGAGCGGATGGACGCGATGATCTCCGAGACGGACGACGCCGGCCGCCCGGTGGCCTACAACCGGGTCGCGGGGGTGGTCGTCACCGGCAACGAGGACGGCGCGCACCACGTCATCTCCGAGATCGCCGGCGCGCTGGTGGACATCGGCTTCACCGTCGCACCGCAGGGCTGGACCTACTGGAACCGCGGGCCGGGCCCTGGGCCGGACTACTCCGGCACCGACGAGGGCCACGAGTGGAGCCGGTCGACGGGGCGCGCGATGGCGCAGAACCTGGTGGGCGTGGCCCGCGCGCTGGCCGCGACCCCGCTCGGCCCGCCCGCGTCCTGACGCGGCGGCGTCCGCGACGGCCGTGCACCGGCCGCCTCACCGGCGACCCCGCCGGCCTCCTTCGCCCCCGCGCATCCGCGCGCGCAACCGCAACGGCCCCCGGGAGCGCTGCTCCCGGGGGCCGATCGGGTGCGGCGGTGCCGGCCGAGCCGCCCCCTGCGGGCTCGGACGGTGCCGCCGCGCGCCGGCCGGTGCCCTCCACACCCGCCGTGCGCGTCACCCGTGTAGTCCGCAGGGAACGCCGATCCGTCACGTCGCCGTCGTGTGACCTAGATCACATCAAGTCACGGCCGGTCACAGCCCCATGTCGAGGACCACCCGCCCGTCGATCGTGCCGGTCTCCATCCGCGTGAACACGTCGTTCACCGCGTCGAGCGGCCGCAGCTCGTACTTGGTGCGCACGAGCCCGCGCGCGTAGAAGTCGACCGCCTCCTGCATGTCGAGCCGGGTGCCCACGATCGACCCGCGGACGGTCAGCCCGCGCAGCACGGTGTCGAAGATCGACAGCGGGAAGGTGCCCGGCGGCAGCCCGACCAGCGACACCGTCCCGCCGCGGCGCAGCATCGACAGCGCCTGCGGGAACGTCGACTCGCTGACCGCCGTGACCAGCGCCGCGTGCGCGCCGCCCACGAGGTCGTGCACCGCCTCCCCCGGGTCGCCGTCGCGGTGGTTGACCACCAGCTCGGCGCCGTACTCTAGCGCGGACGCGCGCTTGGCCTCCGAGCCCGTCACGGCGATCACCCGGTAGCCCATCGCGGCGGCGTACTGGATCGCCATGTGCCCGAGCCCGCCGATCCCGGAGACCACCACCCAGTCCCCCGGCTTCGCGTCGGCGACCTTGAGGCCCTTGTAGACCGTGACGCCCGCGCACAGCAGGGCCGTGACGCCGGCCGCGTCGACCCCCTCGGGGATCCGCGGCGCGTACCGCGCGTCGACGAGCATGTACTCGGCGAACGAGCCGTCGACCGAGTACCCGGAGTTCTGCTGCCCGGTGCACAGCGTCTCCCAGCCGCGCAGGCAGTCCCGGCACGTCCCGCAGGCCGTCGCCAACCAGGCGTTGCCCAGCCGGTCGCCCTCTCGGACGCCGCGCACCTCGGAGCCGACCGCGACCACCCGACCCGCCCCCTCGTGCCCGGGCACGAACGGCGGCGACGGCTTCACGGGCCAGTCGCCGCGCGCGGCGTGCAGGTCGGTGTGGCACACGCCGGAGTAGTCGACCCGGACCAGCGCCTCGTGCGGACCCGGAACCGGCACCGGGCGCTCCTCGACGACCAGCGGGGCGCCGAGGTCGCGGACGACCGCGGCCTTCATCATCTCGGGCACAGCAGCTCTCCTCACGCCGCGCGTCCACCACCTTGTGAACGCTGTCACGAGAACGTATCGCCGCCGCCCGGCGCTCCGGCAGGGACCGAGGGCCCACCCCCGGGACCGACCGCGTCCGGATGCGGCCCGCGAGGCGTCCTGCGACGGTGGGGTCATGACCAGCAGACTCGTGCTCGTCCGCCACGGGGAGAGCGAGGGCAACGTCGCCGCGACCCGCGCGGAGCGCGCCGGCGCCGAGACGGTCGGCGTGCCCTGGCGCGACGCCGACACCCCGCTGTCCGGCACCGGGGAGGAGCAGGCCCGCGCGCTCGGCGCCCACCTCGCCACGCTGCCGCCCGAGGAGGCCCCCGAGGTCCTCTGGGTGTCGCCCTACGTCCGGGCCCGGCGGACCGCCGAGCTGGCGCTCGAGAAGGCCGGCCTGCCGCTGCGGACGGTCGTGGACGAGCGGCTGCGGGACCGGGAGCTCGGCATCCTCGACGGCCTCACCAGCCACGGGGTCGACGCCCGGTTCCCGGACGAGGCCGCCCGCCGCGACCGGCTCGGGAAGATGTACTTCCGGCCGCCCGGTGGGGAGTCCTGGGCCGACGTCGCGCTGCGGCTCCGCTCGGCCGTCGCGGACATCGAGCGGCGCGAGGCGGGCCGGCGCGTGCTGGTCGTCTGCCACGACGCCGTCATCTGGCTGCTGCGGTACGTCTGCGAGGGGCTGACGGAGGACGAGCTGATGGCGCAGGTCGCCGAGCACAGCGTGCGGAACGCGTCCGTGACGGTCCTGGTCGGCGGCCCGGACGGGTGGCGCGCCGAGGTCGTCGACGACGTCGCGCACCTCGGCGGCGCCGAGGTCACCGAGCACCCGGGGCAGGGCGATGAGTGACGCGCCCGCCCTCACCCCGGCGCTGCTGCGCGGCTGGCCGCTGCCGGCGCGCGACGGCGCCAAGGACGTGCGCGGCGGCGTGCTCGTCGTCGGCGGCGCCCGCCGCACCCCGGGCGCCGCGGCGCTCGCCGGCGTGACGGCGCTCCGGATCGGCGCGGGGCGGCTGACGCTCGCGGTGGCCGAGTCCGTCGCGGCGCCGCTCGCCGTGGCCACGCCCGAGGCCGGCGTGCTGGCGCTGCCGGAGGACGCCGACGGCTCCCCCACCGGCGCGACGCCGCCGCACCTGGCCGCGGAGCTCGAGCGCGCCGACGCCGTCGTCGTGGGCCCGGGGCTGGACGAGCCCGAGGGCGCCGCGGCCCTGGTGCGGTCGGTGCTCGGCGCCCTCGCCGGCCGGGACGCGGCCGTGCTGCTCGACGCCTTCGCGCTCGGCGTGCTGCCGGGCCTGCGGGACGAGGTCGCGCTGCCGGAGGGCCGCACGGTGCTCACCCCGAACACGACCGAGGCGGCGCGGCTGCTGGGGGTCGACGAGGTCGACCCGGACGACGCGGCGGTCCGGGTGGCCGAGCGGTGGGGCGCGGTCGTGAGCTGCGCCGGGACGATCGCGCACCCGGACGGGCGGCGGTGGGCGTCGGCGACCGGCTACCCCGGGCTCGGGACGTCAGGCAGCGGCGACGTGCTGGCGGGAGCCGTCGCGGGTCTCCTCGCCGGCGGCGCCCCTCCCGAGCAGGCCGCCTGCTGGGGCACCGCCGTCCACGGGTCCGCCGGCGACCGCCTCGCCGCCCGCGTCGGACCGCTGGGCTACCTGGCGCGCGAGCTGGCGGACGAGGTCCCGGCCGTCCTGGTCGAGCTGCAGGCCTGACGGCGCGGCGTCCGGCGCGGCACCGTCGCCCGCCCGGCCCCCGCCCGGCTCGGCGACGAGGTCCGCGCCGACGACGTACCGGAACTGGGTGACGGTGGGCTCGTCGATGCCGGCCGGCTCGGAGCGCAGCGTGACCTCCTCGTGCCCGGACATCCGCCCGGTGCCCGCGTCGACGAGGAGCACCTGCACCGCCTCGATGCCGGTCGGCGGACCGCCGGGGACGCCGAGCGCCACGGCGCGCCGCCCGGTCCGGTCGGTCACCTCGCCGGCGAGCGTCACGCCCGGCTCGTCGGCCAGGACCGTCCACAGCGTCGACTCGAACGTCGAGGGCAGGACGTACCCGTCGGAGACGATCGCGGCGGCCTGGTAGAGGCACCACGCCGCGTAGGTCGTGTCGGGGCCGCAGCCGATCGCCGCGCCGCCAGCCGCCTCGAGGAGCTCGGCGCGCAGCGTGGCCGGGTCGTCGGACATCGCGCTGAACAGCCCGGGGTCGAACGTCCCCGCCGGGATCCGGTCCACCGCCGCGTCCGCCGGCGTGGTGTCGACCGCGGCGAGCAGCCCGTCCTCGCCCAGGTGCTGACCGCGCCACTCCAGCGCGACGAGCGACCCGTCGGGACTCAACCAGGTCTCCCGGACCACCGGGTCGACCGTCGACGTCGGGGTGCCGTCGCCGCCGACGACCGTGCTGAGGTACCAGGCCTGCGCCAGCACGTGCTGCACGTCGCCGGCCGGCTCGGGGTCGGGGTGCGCGGCCGCGGCGTCCGCGAGCTCGAGCAGCGTGTCGTGCGCCGGCTCGCCCCCGCCGGCCGCCAGCTCCTCCGGGGTGACGGGGTAGGCGAGCATCGGCGGGGAGCCGCTCGCGACCGCGGTCGGCGGGTCGTGCAGCGGGAGCAGGGCGAGCACGGTGCCGCCGACCGCGGCCGCGGCGACTCCTGCGGCGGCGGCGACCCAGCGGCGGGCGCGGCGCGGGGCGCGGTCGGCGCGGGAGGCGCGCAGGGGGACGACCGGGGCCGGTGCGGGCCCGGCGTCGCCGCCGGCACCGACCGGTGCCGACGGGTCCGTCGCCAGGATCCGGGCCAGCAGCTCCTCGTCGCCCGGGTGGGCGGCCGGCGCCGGGGCGCCGACGCCGTGCGCGGCGAGCAGGCCCCGCAGGGCGTCCGCCTCGGCGAGGGCGCCGCGGAGCTCGGCGTCGCGGTCGTCGTCGGTCATCGGTCCCTCCCCCCGGGTCCTGAGGTGTGCGTCGTGCCGTCGTGGGTGCTGCCGTCGTGCGTCGTGCCGTCGAGCACCGCGGCCAGCCGGGCGCGGGCCCGGGACAGCCGCGAGGTGAGCGCGGTGAGCGAGCAGCCGAGCACCTCGGCCGCCTCGCTCGGCGTGAGCCCGGCCCACACGGTCAGCGACATCGCCTCGCTCTCGGCCGGCGGCAGCTGGGCGAGCAGCCACCGGGCCAGGTCGTCGCCGGCAAGCCGGTCCGACGGGTCCGCGACCGGCGCCCGGGTGGGCTCGGCCGCCGCGACGCCCGCGACGGTGCGCAGCTGGCGGCTGCGCTGCTCGTGGGCGTGCTTGACCTTGTTGCGGGCGACGCCGAACACCCAGGGCCGGAGCTCGGCGGCGGGAACGGGCGCGTCGGCCCACCGGCGCCACAGCACCAGGAAGGTCTCCGCGACCACGTCCTCGGCGAGGTCGTCCGGGACCTGGCGGCGGGCGTACCCGCGGACCTGGGGCGCGAGCAGGCGGTAGGCAGCGGCGAACGCGTCGGCGTCGCCGTCACCCGCGAGGGCGCCGTCCGCGCCCTCGTCGCCCCCTGCCCCCACGCCGTCCTCAGGTCGCTCGTCAGCATGTCGTCGCAGTCATCGTACGGACCGAGAGGCTGCCCACGGACGTCGTCGGCGTCTGCGCCCCGGCGTTCCAGCAGGTGACGCCGCCGGTGCCACCCGACCCGGAGTACGTGCGCACGTCCACGGCCATCCGGTTCCAGACGGAGCCGGCGCTCGCGATCGACGTGGCCTGCAGCCCCGACGTGCCGGTGGACCAGAACGTGCCCGAGTACCCGGTGCCGCTCCAGAGGCAGAACCGCCCGGCCGCGCACTGGCTGGCGCTGTACCCCGTCACCTCCACGGGCCCCGGGTCGTCGTCCGCCGCGCTCGCGGGTGCGGCGAGCGCGGACACGCCGAGCGCCACGACGCCGACGAGGGCGGCGCGGAGGCGACGGGCGGTGGTGGGCTGCACATGGGGTGTCATCCCGCCATGCTCCGAGCCTGTCACGCGCGCCGCCTGTGAGATGCGTCACACGACGGCCCGCATGGCAGAGTCGTGCCCCGTGACCGACCGCTACGCACCCGACGACCACCTGGGCCACCGCTCGCTGCTCGTCGCCGCCGCCTACGTGCTCCTGCTCCGCGGGGACGAGGTGCTGCTGCAGCTCCGCCACGGCACCGGCTACATGGACGGCCGGTGGGCGACGCTCGCCGGGCACGTCGACCCGGGCGAGTCCGTCCACGAGGCGGCGGTGCGCGAGGCGGCGGAGGAGGCCGGCGTGCGGATCGACCCGGCGGACCTCGAGCCCGTGACGTCGCTGCACCGGTTCGAGCGGGGCGGGCCGCAGGTCGAGCAGCGCTGCGACTGGTTCTTCGTCGCGCGGCGCTGGTCCGGCGACCCGGCGGTCGCCGAGCCGGACAAGGCCGTCGAGATGCGCTGGTTCCCCCTCGGCGCGCTCCCCGAGCTCGTCGTGCCGCACGAGCGGCTGGTGCTCGACGGCGTCCGCGACGGCGGCCTGCCGGCGGTCGTGTCGCTGCCCTCCTGAGCGTCAGGGCAGCCGCAGCTCCGCCCGCAGGCCGGGCGCGCCGTCGGGCCGGTCGGCCAGGACCACGTCGCCCCCGTGCTCCCGCGCGATCTCCCGGGCGATCGCCAGCCCGAGCCCGCTGCCGCCACCGGGGCGCGCCCGCGCCGCGTCCAGGCGCACGAACCGCGCGAACGCCCGCTCCCGGTCGGGCGCGGCGACCCCCGGGCCGTCGTCGACGACCGCCACCAGCCCGTCGGCGACCTCGACGCGCACCGACCCCGCCGCGTGCCCGATCGCGTTGTCGACGAGGTTGCGGACCACCCGGCCCAGCGCCGCCGCGTCCCCCCGCGCCCGCCCCGCGCCGACCACCTCGAGCGCCACGGGCCGCGCCGGCGCGCCGGTCGCCGCGGGCGCACCGAGCGCCTCCGCACCCACGGCCCCGGCCGCCGCGAGCGCCGTCGCCTCCCGCGCGACCTCGGCGAGGTCCACGACGGCGTCCGGAACCGGGCGCGACCCGAGGCGCGCGAGCAGCAGCAGGTCGTCGACCAGCGCCTGCATCCGCCGCACCTGGTCGCCGAGGCCCTCGACGAGCTCCCCGGGCGCGTACGCCTCCGGGTGCGTGCCGGCCACCTCGAGCTGGGCCCGCAGCGCCGCCAGCGGGGTGCGCAGCTCGTGCGCGGCGTCCGCGACGAACGCGCGCTGCCTGCCCGCCGCCTCCTCGAGCCGGTCCAGCATCTCGTTGAGCGTCCGGGCCAGCGCGCCGACCTCGTCGTCGGTGCCGGGGTCCGGCAGCGAACCGGGTCCGCCGACCCGCGCCACCTGCGCCGCCGCGGACCGCAGGCGCTCGACCGGCCGCAGCGCGCGCCCGAGGGCCACCCAGATCGCGGCGGCGAACAGCGCGGTCAGCACCGGCACCACGCCGGCGAGCGCCAGGCGGAGTGCCCGGACCAGCCCCTCGACCTCGGCCACCGGGACCGTCGCGACCACCACCGTCCCGTCGGGGGCACCGGGGGGCGCGACCACCGCCGCCCGGGCCGCGCGGTCGTACGCGGACGCCTCGGTCCCGCCGACGACCGCCTCGCCCGGCGCCGCAGCGGCCCGTGCCCGCAGGTCCGCCAGCGCGTCCCCGGCGAGCACCGGCAGGGTCCGGCTGGCGGTCGGCGACGTGGCGACGACCCGGCCACCGGCGTCGAGCACCTGGACGATCTCCCCCGGCTCGGCCACGGGCAGCGCTTCGGGGACCTGGTCGCTCGCCACCAGCGCCGACACGGTCTCCGCACGTGCCCGCACCACCTCGTCGAGCGCCGCCACCCGCCCGCGGGACAGCACCGTGCTGAGCACGACCGCCCCGACGACCAGCGCGGCGCACAGCAGCCCGGCCGTGAGCACGGTGAGCCGGGCGCGCAGCGACCACCGAGCCCGCCGCGGCCGGCTGCCGCTCACCCCGCGACCCGGTAGCCCGCGCCGCGGACGGTCGCGATCGCCTCCCGCCCGAGCTTGCGGCGCAGGTACCCCACGTACACCTCGACGACGTTGCCGTCCTCGCCCGGCCCGTCCCAGACGTGGTCCCGCAGCTCGACCTTCCCGACGACCCGGTCCGCGTGCCGCATGAGGTACTCGAGCAGCGCCAGCTCGCGCGCCGTGAGATCGACCGGTTCCCCGGCCCGGGTCACGGCGCGCGCGGCGGGGTCGAGCACCAGGTCGCCGACCGTGAGCACCGCGGGCCGCACCTGCGGCGGCCGGCGCAGCAGCGCCCGGATCCGCGCGACGAGCACGACGAACGAGAACGGCTTGGTCAGGTAGTCGTCGGCCCCGACGTCCAACCCGTCCGCGACGTCGTGCTCCCCGTCCTTCGCGCTCAGCAGCAGCACCGGGGTGGTGACCCCGGCGGCGCGCAGGCCGGTGACGACGTCGTAGCCGTTGCGCCGCGGCAGCATCACGTCGAGCACGATCGCGTCGTAGTCGCGGTCGGTCGCGAGATCGAGCCCGGAGGCGCCGTCGTACGCCACGTCGACCGCGAACCCCTCGGCCGTCAGCCCGCGGCGCAGGGCGTCCACCAGCCCGCGCTCGTCGTCCACCACCAGCACCCGCACCCCCGCAGCATCGCACCGCGGGCGGCGCACGGCCGCCCCCGACCGGCCGCGGCGTTCTCAGCGCCGCCTCAGGCCGGGTGGCGCACAGTGGGGTCATGGCCGACACCGAGCGCCCCCGCCGCACCCTCTCCCCCCGTGCCCGCTGGGCCGTGCCCGGGGTCGTCGCCGTGGCGGTGGCCGCCGCGGTCGGCGTCCCGGCGCTCGCCTCCTCGGGCGACGCCGACCTCCCGGCGCTCACCCCGCAGGAGCTGCTGAGCAGGGTCGCGGACGCCGAGCCGACGCCCGTGCAGGGCACCGTCGTCTACACCGCGCGCCTGGGCCTGCCCGAGCTGCCGGCGGAGATGACCGGCGCGGACCCGCTCAACCTGCTGGGCGGCTCCTCCACGCTGCGGGTGTGGTCCGACGGCGCGGAGCGGTCCCGGGTCTCGCTGCTCGGGGCGACCTCGGAGTACTCGGTCGTGCACGACGGCGCGGAGGCGTGGACCTACTCGTCCACCGACGACGCGGTCACGCACTACACGCTCGACCCCGCGGACGTGGCGCGGTACCAGGCGCTCGCCGACCGGGCCGCCGCGGCCGGAGCCGCCGACCTGCCCACCCCCGAGGCGGCCGCCGCGCAGGTGCTGGCGCTCGCCGAGCAGGACGCCGACGTCACCGTCGACAGCCCGACGACGGTCGCCGGCCGGGACGCCTACCAGCTCGTGGTGAGCCCCACCGACGACGGGACGCTCGTGTCCCGGGTCGTCGTCGCGGTGGACGCCGAGACCGCCCAGCCGCTGCGGGTCCAGACCTGGTCCACCTCCGACGGCGCGGCCCCCTCGCTCGAGGTCGGGTTCACCGACGTGCAGTTCACCGCGCCCGACGACTCCGTGCTGGCGTTCTCCGCCCCCGCCGGCGCCGCCACCGAGGACGTGGTCGTGCCGCTGCCGGAGGTGCCGGAGGGCGCGGCCGACCCCGGGACCGTCCCGCCGCTCCTCGACGGCGTCGCGGTCGCGGGCTCCGGCTGGTCGACCGTCGTCACGCTGAGCGACGTCGACGTCGCGGGCCTGGTCGGCGGGGACGCCGCCTCGCTCGCCACCGTCCCCGGCGCGGAGCGCGTGCTCGGCTCCGAGGAGGCGCAGGACCTCGTGCAGCAGTTCGTCCCGAGCGACGAGGACGGCACCCCCGGCCGGCCGTCGCTCGACACCACGGCGCTCTACGACCAGCTCACCACCGCGGTCCCCGAGGGCCGGCTGCTCAGCTCGACCCTGCTGTCGGTGCTGATCACCGACGACGGCCGGGTGCTGGTCGGCTCGGTGCCGGCGGACGCCCTGCGCGCCGCGGCATGAGCGACGCGCACCACGACGGCGACCTGGCCGTCCGGACCGCCGGCCTGACCAAGCGGTTCCGGAGCGGCCAGGTCGCCGTCGACGGCCTGGACCTGGCCGTGCCTCGCGGCGCCGTGTACGGGTTCCTCGGGCCGAACGGGTCCGGGAAGACGACCACGATCCGCATGCTGCTCGGCCTCGCCCACCCGACGGCCGGGCGCGCCTGGCTGCTCGGCGCGGCGATGCCGGAGGAGGCCGCGCGGGTGCTGCCCCGGGTCGGCGCGCTCGTCGAGGGGCCCGCGTTCCACCCGTACCTGTCCGGGCGGGCCAACCTGGCGCGACTGGACGCCGGGGACGCCACGGCGGACCCGCGCACCAGCCGCCGGCGCGCGGACGCCGCGCTGGACCGCGTCGGTCTCGGGGCGGCGGCGACCAAGCCCTACCGGCAGTACTCGCTCGGCATGAAGCAGCGGCTCGGCCTGGCCGCCGCGCTGCTGCAGCCGCGGGACCTGCTGGTGCTGGACGAGCCGACCAACGGCCTCGACCCCCAGGGCACCCGCGAGGTGCGGCACCTGGTCCGGGAGCTCGCCGACGGGGGCGCGACGGTGCTCGTGTCGTCGCACCTGCTCGCCGAGATCGAGCAGGTCTGCACGCACGTCGGGATCATGAGCCGCGGCCGGCTGCTGCTGCAGGGCGAGCGGGCCGCGCTGACGGACCGCAAGGGCGCGCGGCTGGCCGTGACCACCCGCGCCGCGCAGGCCGGCGCCGCCGCGGACGTGCTGCGGGGGCTGGGGCTCGCCGACGTGGCCCGCGACGGGCGGGCGCTGCCGGGCGGTGCGGGGACGGCGCGGCTCACCGCGGCGCTCGGCCCGACGCCGCCCGAGAAGGTGTCGGCCGCGCTCGTGCACGCGGGCGTCGACCTGGTCGGCCTCGAGGTCGACCGGCCGAGCCTGGAGCAGGTGTTCGTCGAGCTGACCGGGGAGGGCTTCGATGTCGCGCGCTGAGGTGCTGGACGCCCCCGTGGCCGCGCCCGCGCCGGTCGCGTTCGCCCGCCTGCTGCGGTCCGAGCTGCGCCTGGTGCTCGGGCGGCGCCGGAACCTCGTGCTGCTCGCGGGGCTCGCGCTGGTGCCGGTCGTCATCGGCACGGTGCTGCTGGTCACCCGGGACAGCGCGCTGTCGGGGCAGGGCCCCGCCTTCCTGGCGCAGGTCACCGGGAACGGGTTGTTCCTGGTCGTCGCCGCGCTGTTCCTCTGCCTGCCGTTCCTGCTCCCGCTGTGCATCGGCATCGCGTCCGGCGACGCCGTCGCCGGCGAGGCGTCCGCCGGCACGCTGCGCTACCTGCTCGTGGTCCCCGTGCCCCGGACGCGGCTGCTGGCCGTGAAGGCTCTGGCCGCGCTGGCGTTCGCCGCCGCCGCGGTGCTCGCGGTCGCGGTGACCGGGCTGCTGATCGGGGCGGCCTACTTCGGCGTGCACGACGTGGTGCTGCTGTCCGGCAGCACCGTGCCCGTCGGCGAGGGGCTCGTGCGGGTCGCCGGGATCGTCGCGTACGTCGGGCTGTCGCTGACCGGGCTGGTCGCGGTCGGGCTGTTCTTCTCGACGCTCACCGAGGTGCCCGTCGGCGCGATGGCCGCGACGGTCGTGGTCGCCGTGGTGTCGACGGTCCTGGACTCGCTGCCGCAGCTCTCGGCGATCCACCCGGGGCTGCTCACGCACCACTGGTTCGACTTCGCCGAGTTCCTGCGGGTGCAGGTCGACTGGGGCGTCGTCGGCTCGGGGCTCGCGGTGCAGGCGGCGTGGGTGGCCGTGTTCGGGGCGCTGGCGTGGGCGCGGTTCACCACAGCGGACGTGACGTCCTAGGCCGGTCGGTCCGGCCCGGACCCCGGCTCAGGCGAGCAGGCCGACGACCGTGGCGACGACCGCGAGGAGCGGGAACGCGCCCTGCACCGCGGCCGCCCGGGCCTTGTCGGGCGAGGAGAGGACGAGCACGAGCGCGGCCGCCAGCATCGACCCGGTGCCGGCCAGCACCAGCGCCGCGCCCACGGCGTCCGCGCCGGTCGCGGTCGCGACGACCCCCGCCGCCGCGACCACCGCGAGGAACAGGTTGTAGAAGCCCTGGTTGAACGCGAGCTCCTTCGTGGCCTCGGCGCCCTCGGGCGTCGTGCCGAAGGTCGCGCGGGTCCGGGGGGACGTCCACGTGAACGACTCGAGCGTGAAGATGTACACGTGCACCAGGGCCGCGAGCGCGGCGAGCACCAGTCCGGCGGCGATCATGCGGGCCAGTCTGCCGCGTCGCGGGCCACCGCGGGGTCTTGTGACCCGGACCACAGGCGAGTAACGTACAACCACATGGTTGTACGTCAGCTGGAACCCGACGAGGTGGACCGGGTGTTCGCCGCGCTGGCCGACGCCACCCGCCGCGACATCGTCACGCGGGTGCTGCGCCGGGAGGCGTCGGTGACCGCCCTCGCGCGCTCCTACGAGATGAGCTTCGCCGCCGTGCAGAAGCACGTCGCGGTGCTCGAGCGCGCGCACCTCGTGACCAAGCAGCGGCACGGGCGCGAGCAGGTCGTCCACGCCGACGTCGCGACCATCCGGGCGGCCGCACGGCTGCTCGACCGGTACGAGGAGATCTGGCGCGGCCGCATCGACCGCATGGCAGAGCTCCTCGGGGACACGCGAGAAGGGGACGACTCATGACCGTCGTGGACACCATCAAGGACACCGACGCGCTGACGCTCACCGTGGTGACCGAGCTCGCCGCCCCGCCCGAGCGGGTGTGGCGGCTGTGGTCCGAGGGCGAGCAGCTCGGCCGCTGGTGGGGCCCTCCGGGGTGGCCGGCGACCTTCCCCGCCCACGACCTCACGCCCGGCGCCGAGTCGCGGTACTACATGACCGGCCCGGACGGGACGCGGGCGCACGGCTGGTGGCGGGTGCTCGCGGTCGACCCGCCGCGCTCGATCGAGATCCAGGACGGGTTCTCCGACGCCGACGGCAACCCGGACGACGCGATGCCCGCCGCCGTGATGCGCACCGAGCTCACGCCCGTCGACGGCGGGACGCGCATGACCATCACCACGCGGTTCCCGGACGCCGAGGCGATGGCCCAGGTGATCGCGATGGGGATGGAGGAGGGCATGCGCGAGGCGGTCGGGCAGATCCCGGCGCTGCTCGCAGAGGGCTGAGCCCGCGGGGCGGTGCGGGCCGGTCAGGGCCGGTGGTCCCACCAAGTCATGGGACGACTGGGCGCATACTGGGAGCGTGAGCGGCGTGACCCGGCAGCGACCGACCCGCACCACCCCCGAGGGGCGGCGCGCGCCGTGAGGGTCCGCACCCGCCCCGAGCACCCCGCGACCGGGGCCGCGCTCGCCGTCGTCGGCGGCTTCCTCGACGCCTACACGTTCGTGGCGCACGGCGGCGTGTTCGCCAACGCCCAGACCGGCAACGTCGTCTTCGTGGCGATCCACGCCGCCCAGGGCCAGTGGGCCCAGGCGGCGGGCTACCTGCCGATCATCGGCGCGTTCGTGCTGGGCCTGGTCGCGGCGGAGTGGCTGGCGGCGCACCGCCGGCTGCCCGGGCTCGACGACCCGACCCGAGTGGTGCTGCTCGCCGAGATCGCCGTGCTGGTCGCCGTCGCGGGGCTGCCGCGCTCGGTGCCCACGCTCGTGACGACCATGGCGGTCGCGTTCGTCGCCGCGCTGCAGGTCACGACCTTCCGGCTCGTCCGGGACACCACCTACAGCACGACGATGACCACCGGGAACCTGCGCACCCTCGTCACCGCGGCCTACGAGTGGCTCAGCGGGTACGACCGGACCCAGCGGGTGGTCGCCCTGCGTCTCGCCGTGATCGTGCTGGCGTTCGCGGGCGGCGCCGGGATCGGCGCGGTGGCGAGCGCGCCGGACGCGCTCGGCACGCGCGCGACGCTGCTCGCCGCGGCGGTGCTCGCCGTGGTGCTGGCCGCGATCGAGACGCACACGCGGCGGACGGGGGCCGAGGGCACGAACGCGGCGCGCGGCGGCACCGCGCCGGCGGACCGGTCCCCGTCGGGCGCGGAACCGGACGTCGCCCGCCCGGTGCCCGCGGGCGTCGGCGCCGACGGCGACTGACCGGCTCGAACTCGCGGGACTGGTGGTCGCGGCGGTGGGAGCGCTACCGTCCGTCGGGACATCGAGGAGGATGCCCGTGCACCGCAGCCGGATCTCGACCCTGCTCATCGACGCCCCGCACGCCGAGGCCGCCGCCGCGGCGCGCTTCTGGTCGGCCGCCACCGGCGTGGCCTCGTGGTCGGTGCCGGACGAGGAGCAGTTCACGCACCTCGAGGACCCCATCCCCGGGCTGGTCGCCGCGGTGCAGTCGATCGGCGGACCGGCGCGCTACCACCTCGACATGGAGACCGACGACGTCGCCGCCGAGACGGCGCGGCTGCTGGACCTGGGCGCCGTCGAGGTCGGCGGCTGGCTCGACTGCCGGACGCTGCGCGTCCCGGGCGGCCACCTGCTGTGCGTGATCCCGGTGCACAGCGACCCGGCAGACTTCGCCGAGCACGCGCACGTCTGGCCCTGACGGCGACCGGCGGGTCGCACCCGCGCGGAGGTCGCCCTCCCGCGCGCGGAGCCGTGCCGGCGCGGTCCCGCGCCCCCGCCGCAGCGCCCAGGCCTCAGACGGCCGGGCCCTCCGGGTCGGCGGCGGTACCGGCGTCCGGCTGCGCGGCCGGGTCGTCGCCCGCCAGCACGCGGTACACCGACCGGCGCGCCTCGGCCAGGATCTCGCCCGCGCGCACCCGCTGCGCCTCGGTCCCGCCGCGCCCCACAGCCCGGACGGCCTCGAGCAACGGGCCGACCTCGGCGCGCAGGTCCACGCCCTGCTCGGCGTCGCCGGTCGCGAACGGGTCGGGCCAGGACGCCGCGTCCCGCTCGACGAGGGCGCGGCCCTCCTCGGTCAGCGTCGCGAGCTTGCGCCCCGCCGAGGCCGTGAGCGTCACGACACCCTCGTCCTCCAGGAGGTTCAGCGTCGGGTAGACGGCGCCGGGGCTCGGGCGCCACCGGCCGTCGCTGCGCTCCGCGATGGCCTCCATCAGCTGGTAGCCGTGCATCGGCTGCTCGGCGAGCAGCAGCAGGATGGCGTTGCGGACGTCGCCGCGCGGTCGCCGGCCGCGCCGCCCACCGGGTCCGAACCCGCCCGGGCCGAACCCGCCGGGACCCCCCGGGCCGAAGCCTCCGCCGGGTCCGAACCCCGCGCCCGGGCCGAAACCGCGCGGCCCGTGGCCGCCGAACCCCCGCCCGCGACCGCGGTGCCCCTCGTGCGACCCGTGCGGGCCGCGACCGGACCGCTCGTCGCGGCCCTCGCTCTCGAACTCATCGTGTGTGTCGTTGTATCGCATGACGCTAACGATATATCGCTACCGCTCCCTTGTGAACCCCTCTCGTGCACGCCGCGAGGCACGCCGCGACGCGCCGCGTGCCGCGCCCGGTCACCCGTCCCGCCGAGATGGCAACTCTCGGCTGTCTCGTGCCCCCCGTAGACAGCCGAGAGTTGCCATCTCGGCGAGGGGGGCGACGCTGGGAGGCGGGGCGGGGCGGGGCGGGGCGGGGCGGGGCGAGGCTGAGCGCGGCGGCGGCACGGCGCGGACGGAAGGGGCGGGGCGGTGGAGTGGTTCGGCGGGGAGGGGTACACGATCGCCCGCGCGGTCGCGCAGCGCGGGGTCGCCGCCGTCTACGTGCTCGCGTTCGTGAACGTGCTCCGCCAGTTCCGCCCGCTGCTCGGCGAGCGCGGCCTGCTCCCCGTCCCCGCGTTCACCGAGCGGGTGCCGTTCCGTGCCGCGCCGAGCCTGTTCGCCTGGCGGTACTCCGACCGGCTGCTGGTCGCCGCGGGCTGGGTCGGTCTCCTCGTGGCCACGGCGCTGGTCGCCGGGCTGCCGCAGCAGGGCCCGCCGTGGCTGCCGCTGCTCGCGTTCGGGGTGCTGTGGGTGCTCTACCTGTCGGTGGTCAACGTGGGGCAGACGTTCTACGGGTTCGGGTGGGAGTCGCTGCTGCTGGAGGCCGGGTTCCTGGTCGCATTCCTCGGCTCGGCCGCGGTGGCCCCGCCGTGGACCGTCCTGGCGCTGCTCTGGTGGCTGGTGTTCCGGCTGGAGCTCGGCGCGGGCCTGATCAAGTGGCGGGGCGACCCCGCGTGGCGCGACCTGACGGCGCTGTACTACCACCACGAGACCCAGCCGATGCCGGGCCCCGCGAGCCGGCTGTTCCACCTGCTCCCTCGCCCGCTGCATCGCGTCGAGGTCGCGGCGAACCACGTCGCGCAGCTGGTGGTGCCGTTCGGGCTGCTGGTCCCGGGCCCGGTGGCGGGCACGGCCGCCGCGGTGATGATCGTGACGCAGCTCTGGCTGGTGCTGTCCGGCAACTTCGCCTGGCTGAACTGGCTGACCATCGTGCTGGCGGCCTCGGCGGTCGACGACCGGTCCTGGGCCGCGGTCCTCGGGCTGGTCGGCGTCGATGTCCGCACCGGCGCGCCGCGGGCCGACCCGCCACCCTGGTTCGTCGCCGTCGTGCTCGCCGTCACCGCGCTGTGCGTCGTCCTGTCGTTCTGGCCGGCGCGCAACCTGGTGTCGCGGAACCAGCGGATGAACGCGTCGTTCAATCCGTTCCACCTCGTCAACGCCTACGGCGCGTTCGGCACGATCACGCGCCGGCGCACCGAGGTGGTGGTGGAGGGCACCCGGGACGAGGACCCCGAGGCCGCGACCTGGCTCGAGTACGGGTTCCGCGGCAAGCCCGGCGACGTCCGGCGGCTGCCCCGGCAGTACGCGCCGTACCACCTGCGCCTCGACTGGCTGATGTGGTTCCTGGCGCTCGGGTCGGCGGCGCAGCTGCGCTGGTTCGTGCCGTTCCTCGCGAAGCTGCTGGAGGCCGACCGGCCCACGCTGCGGCTGCTGGCGCACGACCCGTTCGGCGGCGAGCGCCCGCGGTGGGTGCGGGCGCGGCTGTACGGGTACCGGTTCGCCACCCCGGCGGAGCACCGGGCCACCGGCGACCGGTGGGTGCGCGCCGACAAGGGCCTGCTGGTCGACGCGGTGAGCCTGGAGCTGCTGACCCGGCGCCGCTGACCCGACGTCGCTGACCCGGCGCCGCTCCGCCGCCGACGACCCGGCCCCGGCACCACCCCGGCCCGCAACCGCGCAGCGCCCGGCGCCTCACCCCCGCCGCGGCGCCAGGTCCTCCTGCAGCACCAGCGCCGCGGCCCCGACCGCCGCCGCGTCCGCGACGTGCGCCGCGAGCGCCACGCGCACCCCGTGCCGGTCCGCGGCGTGCAGCTCGGCCCGCAGCCGGCGCTCGACCACCTGCGCGTACAGCGACCCCGCCGTGCTGAACGCCGGTCCGGCCAGCACCACCGAGTCGACGTCCAGCAGGTTCGCGGCGGTCACGGCGGCGTCCGCCAGGTACTCCGCGGAGTCCTCGACGAGCTCGAGCGCGAGCGGGTCGCCCTGGACGGCGGCGGTGGCCAGAGCCCCGAAGTCGGTGATCGGGTCGCCGTCCGCGCTGAGCCGCGCTGTGGTCGTGCGGCCCGCGGCCACCGCCTCCCGGGCCCGCCGGGCGACGGCGTGCGGCGCGGCGAGCTCCTCGAGCGTCGGCCCGGCGTCGTGCCCGGTGCGGTGCAGGTGCATCCGGCCCAGCGGCCCCGGGTTCCCGCTGGCGCCGCGGTGCACGGTGCCGCCGACGACCACGCCCGCGCCGATGCCCGCGCCCATGTAGAGCGTGCAGTGCGCGACCGACCCGGCGGTGCGGCCGGCCCAGTACTCGCCGACGGCCGCGGCGGTCGCATCGTTGTCCAGCACCACCGGCAGCCCGACGGCCTCCGCGAGGTCAGCCCGTACCGGGAAGCCCTGCCACCGGTGCAGCGAGCGGGAGACCGTGATGGCGCCCGCGTCGAGGTCCAGGGTGCCCGGGACGGCGAGGCCCACGCCGGCGACCCGGTCCCGCCCGATGCCGGAGGCCCGGAGCAGCACGTCGATCTCCCCGGCGATGCCGATGACGACCGCCTCGGGGTCCTCGTCGCGCGCGCCGCGCACCCGGGTCCGGGCCACGACGGCGCCGCGCGCGTCGATGAGCACGACCACCAGCCAGTCCGCGCCGAGCTGTACGCCCACCGCGCACCGGGCCAGCGGGTCGAGCGTGAGCATCACCCGCGGCTTGCCGCCGGTCCACTCGCGCGCGCCGCTCTCCCGGAGCAGCCCCTGGTCGAGCAGCGCGCGCACCGCGTGCGAGATCGCCGCCTGGGTCAGCCCGGTCAGCTCCGCGAGCTCGACCCGGCTGATCGGCCCGCGGGTGCGGACCAGGTCGAGCACCCGGGAGCGGGTGGTCGACGGCGCGCGGCCGCCCCGCCGCCCGGCGCCCTGCCCGACCTCGACGCCGTCCATGCTGCTCAGCATGGCACGGCGGGACACTGCCGCCGCGCGCGGCGTGCGATGCTGCCCGCATGACGACGCCGACGCCGCCCGACCGGCGGCCGGGCAGCGGCGTCCGCGTGGGGCTGGCGCTGCTGCCGGCCGACGACGACGGCGCGCTGGAGCCCTTCTACACGGACCTGCTGGCGGGCATGGAGGAGGAGCTCGACGCGCACGGCGCGAGCGTGTTCGTGCACGTCGTGCCGGACCTCGACGCCGAGCTGGTGGCCTACCGCCGCTGGGCCCGGGACGGGCTCGTCGACGCCGTGGTGATCTCCGACCTGGTGGCCGACGACCCCCGCGAGCAGGTCTGCCGGGACCTCGGGCTGCCGTCCGTGCTGCTCGGCGGCGAGCCGGGCGACGGCCGGTGGGTCGTCGACTACGACAACGACGACGCGATGCGCACCGCGGTCGCGTTCCTGGCGGACCTCGGCCACCGCCGGGTGGGCTGGGTGTCGGGCCCGGAGCGGTACCGGCACACCCGGGTGCGCGCCGGGGCGTTCCACGAGGCCGCGGCCGCCGCCGGGATCGCGGTGGTGCACCGGGAGGGCGACTACGGCGCGGCCAGCGGCGCCCTGCGCACCGCCGAGCTGCTCGCGCTGCCCGAGCCGCCGACCGCGATCGTGTACGACAACGACCTGATGCCGCTGGCCGGCCTGCGCGAGGCGGCGCGGCTCGGGGTGAGAGTCCCGCAGGACCTGTCGGTGCTGGCGTGGGACGACTCGGCGAACGTGCGCATCTCGCACCCGCCGCTGTCCGTGGTGAGCCGCGACGTGCACGAGCTCGGCGCGCTCACCGCCGAGGTGCTGCTGCGGGCCGTGGCGGGCGGGCCGCCGGCGACCACCCGCACCCCGGGGGTGCGGGTGGTCGCGCGCGGCTCGACGGCGCCGCCGCCCAGCGGCGTGCCGGTCCCGCCGGGCGGCTGAGCGGGGGCGGTGCGCGACCCCGGTCCCCGCCCCGCGCGTCGCGCCGTCGCCTCAGACCGCCGTGGCGTGCAGCACCAGCGCCTGCGCCGGCCACAGCGCGGGGATCTGCAGCCCGACCTCGCCGAGCACCCGGCCCGGCAGCGTCACCTCGCCCGCGGCCAGCCAGGGCGGCGTGATCCAGCCCCACCGCGCGGCGCCCACCTCGTCGCGCACCCGCACCCGGTACCGCACGTCGGGGCGCAGCCCGTGCAGCCGGACCGGCTCCGGCCGGGCGTCCTCCAGCGCGGCGACGGTCGCGACGGTCCACACCCCCGCCGAGCCGTCGGGCGCCACCGCGCCCACCACCCGGAGCGCCGGGTCCCGCACGTCCGCGTGCACCGCGGTCCCGGTGTGGATCAGCGGCCGCAGCTCTCGGTACAGCCCCGCGAACCGGGTGAGCACCTCGACCTCCTCGTCCGAGCACGACAGCACGTCCCACTCGAAGCCGGCGGAGCCCATCAGGCTCGTCGCCAGCCGGTACGACAGGTCGAGCGTCCGGCCGGAGCTGTGCGAGGTCGGCGGCCCGACGTGCGCGCCGACGAGCTCCGGCGGCAGCAGCAGCCCGGTCCACCGCTGGATGTCCTGCCGCTCGACGGCGTCGTTCGAGTCCGACGCCCACACCCGGTCGGCGACCTCCAGCACGCCGAGGTCGCTGCGCGCGCCGCCCGAGGAGCAGGACTCGATCTCCAGGCCCGGGTGCCGCGCCTTCAGCTCCGCCATCAGCCCCAGCACCGCCCTGGTCTGCGCGTCGACGCCGGGCCGGCCGTCGTGCCGGGCGTCGACCAGGTCGCGGTTGTGGTCCCACTTGATGAAGTCGATCCCGAGCTCCGCCACCAGGGCCGAGACCTGGCCCAGGACGTGCGCCCGCGCCTCCGGCCGGGCGAGGTCCAGCACGTACTGCGTGCGGTACGACAGCCCCGCGGGGTCCGGGACCCGGTCGGGGGCGTGCAGCAGCCAGTCCGGGTGCGCCCGCGCCAGGTCGGAGTCGAGGCTGACCATCTCGGGCTCGAACCAGAGGCCGAACTGCATGCCGAGGGCGTGCACCCGCTCCGCGAGCGGCCCGAGCCCGTCCGGCCACACGGCCCGGTCGACCACCCAGTCGCCGAGCCCGCGGGTGTCGTCGCGGCGCGCGAGGAACCAGCCGTCGTCCAGCACGAACCGCTCGACGCCGATCCGCGCCGCCCGCTCCGCGAGCCGGAGCACGGTCGCCGGGTCGTGGTCGAAGTAGACCGCCTCCCAGGTGTTGAGCACGAGGGGCCGGGGGGTGCAGGGGTGCTGCGGGCGGGAGCGCAGGTACCGGTGGAACCGCGCGGACACGCCGTCGAGGCCCGCGCCGGACCACGCGAACCACGCCGTCGGCGCCGCGAACGCCTCCCCCGGCGCCACCACGACCTCCCCGGCCCGCAGCAGCTCGCCGGCGCCGAGCAGCGTCGGCTGGTCGGGCAGCCGGTCGGTGCGGTACGTGGCGTCAGCGGGCCACGCGAGGTGCACTGCCCAGACCTCGCCGTCCCGGTCGCGCGGCGCCGCGGCGGACAGGGCCAGCAGCCACGGGTGGTCGTGGCCCGGGCGGCCGCGCCGCGTCTGCCGCGCCAGCGAGCCGCGCGGCAGCGGGCCGGTCGCCGGCACCTTCTCCCGGGTCCACCGGCCGGCGAACGTGGTGACCACGTCCGCGCGGGTGGGCACCGGCAGCGCCGCCTCCAGCGCCTGCACCTCCACCGGGCCGGGCGCGTCGGGCGCCACCTCCAGCCGGTGGTCGATCCCGAGCAACCCGCCGGGCTCCAGGTGCAGCCGCGAGCGCAGCACCAGCCCGGCGGCGGCGTCGCGCGCGATCACCTCGACCGCGTGGCCGTCCTCGTCCGCGACCGGCGGCTCGGGCCGCCACCGCGGGGTGAGCGGCACGCCGTCGCGTACGAGCTGCAGCCCCGGGCGACCCGGCCAGCCGTCGGTGTCCTGCGGCAGCAGCGACGGGTGCCCGGCGGCGTCGAGCGTGCCCGGGGGCGTCTGCCGGTCCGCGGCGGCCCGCAGCCCGGGAAGGTCCGCCGGGGCAAGCGGCCCGAGGTCGGCGCCCCAGTGCTGCACCTGGGGCAGGCCGTCGCGGGGGTGGGCGAGGACGACGGCGACGCCGTCGCGGCGCAGCAGGGTCCAGGACGCCGGGTCGGTCGCGGGGGTGGGGGTCGGGTCGGTCACGGGCTCTCCTTCGAGTCGGACGGTCGGGTCGGACGGGGGTCTACACGGGGACGGCGGAGACGGCGGACGCGGCGGACGCACGGGACGCGGCGGACGCTCCGGCCGCGGCGGGAGCACCGTGCGCGGCAGGAGCACCGTGCGCAGCCGACACCCCCGACGCCGCAGCGACCCCCGGCCGCCCGAGCGGCGACCGCAGCACCACCAGCGCCCCGCCGACGGCCGCGGACACCCGCACGTCGCGGGAGAGCCGCACCCGCACCGGCCGCAGCAGCCGCGCGAGCGCCCCGGCGTCGACGACCGCCTGCACCCCCGCGACGTACAGCGGCCCGGCGACGCCGAACGCGGGTCCGGCGAGCACGACGGTGTCGAGGTCGAACAGGTTCATCAGCGTCACGGCCGCGGTGCCGAGGTGCCGGGCGGAGGCCGCGAGCAGCGCCGCGCACGCCGCGTCGCCCGCGACCGCGGCCCGCGCCACCCGCTGGAAGTCGGCGAGCACCGCGTCTCCCCCGCCGGTCAGCCCGAGCCGGTCCGCGAGCGCACGGTCCCGCAGCGCGGCCGCCACCACCGCGCCCGGCCCCGCCAGCACCTCCACGCACCCGGCGTTGCCGCACGCGCACGCCGGCCCCGCGGGGTCGACCGGCACGTGCCCGATCTCGACCGGGTTGGCGGTGCCGCCGCGGTACACCTCCGAGCCGGCGATCACGCCGCCGCCCACGCCGGTCGCCATGTAGAGCACGCCGAAGGTGTCGACGTCGAGCGCGCCGACCCACTGCTCGCCCACGGCGGCGGCGGTCGCGTCGTTCTCCAGCAGCACCGGCAGCCCGAGCAGCCGGGAGAGCGTCCCGGTGAGCGGGTAGTCCCGCCACTCCGGCGTCGGCTGCCCGGTGAGCACGGCGCCGGCCGCGCGGTCCTGGGGCCCGTGGGTGACCAGCCCGACGCCGAGCACCCGGTCGCGCGGGATCCCCGCCCCCGCGAGCAGCAGGTCGATGTGCCGGGCGAGCACGGGCAGGGTGTCGTCGGGCGCCCCCCGGCCCACGCCGCGGACGCCGGTGGACGCGACCCGCCGCCCCGCGAAGTCGGTGACGACGACGCTGCTCGCGCACCGGTCGAGCTGCACGCCGACCGCGAACCACGCCCCGGCGTCCAGCTCCAGCAGCCGCCGGGGCGAGCCGACGCCGCCGGTGACCCGGCCGACCTCGTGCACCAGGCCCTCGCCCATGAGGTCGCGCACGACGTGCGTGATGGTCGCCGCGGTGAGCCCGGACCGGTCGGCGAGCTCGACCCTGCTGACCGTGCCGTGCGTGCGGATCAGGTCGAGGACGAGCGCCCCGGTCGCGGCACGAGGTGCTCGCATGTCCCGACCATATCTTGACATGCTTAATTTAAGCACGTAACGATATGCCTGCGTTTCCCCGGGCCGCGACGACGCGGCCACGACCAGACCGTCGGCCGCGACGGGTGGAAAGGACCAGCGATGTTCCTCAGGTCAGCACGCACGCACCGGCGCCGCGCCCGCCGCGTCGTCCCGCTCGTCGCCGGCGCCGCGACGCTCGCCCTCCTCGCCGCGTGCAGCGGCGGCGACGGCGGCGGCTCCGGCAGCACCGGCGCCTCGGGCGACGGCAGCACGCTCGTCGCCTACACCGGCCAGTCCGGCGACTACCAGGTCAACTTCAACCCGTTCTCCCCGTCCCGGATCGGCGGGCTCGGCGCGATCTACGAGCAGCTGTTCTTCATCAACAAGGCCGCCGAGTCCGACCCGGTGCCGCTGCTCGGCACCGAGTACACCTGGAACGACGACGGCACCGAGCTGCAGGTCACGCTCCGCGACGACGTCACCTGGAGCGACGGCGAGCCGTTCACCGCCGACGACGTGGTGTTCACCTACGACCTGCTCGCGAGCACCCCGGCCATCAACAACGTCGGCTACGCGGGCACCGCGAGCGCGACCGACGACACCCACGTCACCTTCACGTTCGAGGCGCCCGCGTTCGTGCAGGGCCCGGACGTCCTGTCCGGGGTGCCGATCGTCCCCGAGCACCTGTGGGCCGACGTCGACCCGACCGCCGACGTGGTCGAGGACCCGGTCGGCACCGGCGCGTACGTGCTCGGCGACTTCAAGCCGCAGGCCTTCACCTACACCGCGAACCCCGACTACTGGGGCGGCGAGCCGGCCGTGAAGACCATCCGGTTCCTGTCCCTGTCCGGCAACACCGCGGGCGCCGACGGCATCGCGAACGGGACCATCGACTGGCAGACCGGCCCGGTGCCGGACATCCAGAACGTCGCCGAGAACTTCCCCGGCTACGACACGCTGACCGCCGCGCAGAACCAGATGGTGCTCGCGACCTGCTCCAGCGTCGAGCTCGGCTGCTCCGGCCCCCAGACCGACCCGGCCGTCCGGCACGCGCTGTACCTCGCGATGGACCGCACGCAGCTCAACCAGCTCGCGTTCGAGGAGACGGCGTCCGAGATCTCGCCGACGTTCGCGCTCACCTCCACGCAGCAGGCCACCATCTCGGCCGACGTCGAGGAGCCGGTCGCCCCCGAGAAGGCCGACCCCGAGGGCGCCGCCGCGGTGCTCGAGGCCGCCGGCTGGGCCAAGGGCTCCGACGGCATCTACGCCAAGGACGGCGAGCGGCTCACCGTGACGGTCGAGGTCGTCACCGGCTGGACCGACTACATCACCGCCGTGCAGACCATCGCGCAGCAGGCCAAGGCCGCCGGCATCGACGTGCAGACCGCGCAGTCGTCGTGGAACGAGTGGACCGAGCGCCGCACCCAGGGCAACTTCCAGCTCGCGATCGACTCGCTCTGGCAGGGCCCGGCGCCCGACCCGTACTACCTGTACACGTACTTCTTCTCCTCGGCGACGGGCGCCCCGGTCGGCGAGGCGGCGGGCAACAACTACTCCCGGTACGCGAACCCGGACGTGGACGCCGCGCTCGAGTCCCTCAAGACCATGCCGCTGGACGACGCCGACGCACGGCAGCCGTACTTCGACACCATCCAGGCCGCGGTCGTCGAGGACATGCCGTACATCCCGATCCTCACCGGCGGCACCACGAGCGAGTGGAACGTCGGCGGGTTCACCGGCTGGCCCACCGAGGACGACATGTACGCCTTCCCGGCGGTGTGGTCCGCGTTCGACGCCGCGGAGATCTTCAAGCGCCTGGAGCCGGCGGCCGGCTGAGGCGACCCGGGCCGGGCGGCCCGCGCCACCCGCGCAGCCGCCCGGCCCGGTCCCGCCCCGGTCTCCCCCGCCGTCGGAAGGGTCGCGACGTGAACTACGTCCTGCGCAAGCTCGGCTTCTACGCGGTCGCCCTGTGGGCCGCCGTCACCCTGAACTTCCTCATCCCCCGCCTGCTCCCGGGCAACCCGGTCGACATCCTGCTGGCCAAGCTGCAGCAGCGCGGCGGGACGGTCACCCCCGAGACCCGGGAGGCGTACTCCGCCCTGCTGGGCGGCGACACCACCGACTCCCTGCTGCAGCAGTACGGCACCTACCTGTCGAACCTGCTGCACGGCGACCTCGGCGTCTCGGTCACCTACTTCCCCACCCCGGTCAGCGAGGTCATCGGCACGTCGATGCCGTGGACCGTCGTCCTGGTCGGCATCGCCACGGTGCTCGCCGCGACCATCGGCGTGCTGCTCGGCGCGTTCGTCGGCTGGCGTCCCGGCACCTGGCTGGACTCGGCGGTGCCGCTCACGACGCTGCTCGCCGCGGTGCCGTACTTCTGGCTCGCGCTGGTGCTGGTGTACCTGCTGTCCCGGGTGCTCGGCTGGTTCCCGTCCCAGGGCGGCTACGACGTCGTGCTCGACCCCGGCTGGTCGCCGGAGTTCATCGGCTCGGCGATCGAGTACGGATTCGTGCCCGCGCTGACCATCGTGGTCGCGTCGATCGGCGGCTGGCTGCTCGGGATGCGCAACATGATGGTGTCGACGCTGTCCGAGGACTACGTGCTGACCGCCCGCGCCAAGGGCCTGCCGCACGGGCAGGTGATGCGGAACTACGCCGCCCGCAACGCCGTGCTGCCGTCCGTCGCGGGCTTCGCGATCTCGCTCGGCTTCGTCGTCTCCGGGTCCGTGGTCACCGAGCAGGTGTTCTCCTACCCCGGCATCGGGTCCCGGCTGCTCGCCGCGGTCACCAACAACGACTACGCGCTCATGCAGGGCGTGTTCCTGTTCATCACCCTGGCCGTGCTCGGCGCGAACCTCGTCGTCGACCTGCTGTACGGCCTCATCGACCCGCGCACCCGCGCGAAGGGCTGAGGGGAGCCGGCGATGACCAACATCGGACCGGACGTGCAGGTGGCCGTCGAGGGGCCCGGCGGCCCCGTCGAGACCACCGCGCCGACCGACGCGCCCGAGCCCCGCCCGACGGGGACCCGCGCCCGCCCCGCGTGGCGGATGCTGCTGCCGACCATGACCCCGTGGCTCGCCACCGGGCTCGTGCTGATCGCCGGGGTGGTGCTGCTCGGCGTGGTCGGGCCGTACCTGGTCGGCGACCCCGACGCGATCAGCGACGTCGGCCTGGCCCCGCCGTCGGCGGAGCACTGGCTCGGCACCACCCAGACCGGCCAGGACGTGCTCGCCCAGCTGGCGCACGCGACCCGCGGCTCGCTGCAGATCGGCCTCATGGTCGGCGTGCTCGCCACGCTGCTCTCGGCGTTCTTCGGGATCTACGGCGCCTACCTCGGCGGCGCGGCGGACGAGGGGTTCTCCCTGCTGTCGAACGTGTTCCTGGTGATCCCGGGCCTGCCGCTGGTCATCGTGATCTCGGGCTTCGTGCCCCGGGAGAGCCGCGGGCTGTGGACGATCGCGGTGGTGCTCGCCCTGACGTCGTGGGCGGCCTCGGCCCGGGTGCTGCGCGCCCAGACCCTGTCGGTGCGGTCCCGCGACTACGTGGCCGCGTCCCGGCTGTCGGGCGAGAAGCCGTGGCGGGTCATCGGCGTGGAGATCCTGCCGAACCTGCTGCCGGTGCTCGCGTCGCAGTTCGTGTACGCGGTGATCGCGGCGATCCTCGGCGAGGCCGGCCTGTCGTTCCTCGGCCTCGGCGCCTCGAACGCCTCGACCCTCGGCACGATGCTGTTCTACGCGCAGAACGGCTTCGCGCTCCCGCTCGGCGCCTGGTGGTGGTTCGTCCCGCCCGGCCTCGTCATCGCGCTGTTCGGCATGGGGCTGTCCCTGGTCAACTTCTCGATCGACGAGATCATCAACCCCCGCCTGAAGAACGCCCGCACCGCCCGCCGTCGCGCGAAGGCGGCCGCCCGCGTCGCCAGGAAGGCCGCCTGATGACCACGCTCACCGACCAGGTCCCGCACGCCGCGGTGCCCGCGCGCCGCCCCGTGCTCACCGTCACCGACCTCACCGTCGTCTACGACGTCGAGGAGCCCGTCACCGCCGTGAAGGGCGCGAGCCTGCAGCTCGGCCGCGGCGAGATCCTCGGCCTGGCCGGCGAGTCCGGCTGCGGCAAGACGACGCTCGCGTACGCGATCAACCGGCTGCACCAGCCGCCGGCCCGGATCGCGTCCGGCTCGGTCGTGTTCCACGACCGGGACGGCGGCGACGTCGACCTGCTCGGGCTGGACGACGAGCCGCTACGCCGGTTCCGCTGGTCGCAGCTGTCGATGGTGTTCCAGGGCGCGATGAACTCGCTCAACCCGGTCCGGACGATCGGCGCCCAGCTCGACGACACGCTGCGCGCGCACGCCCGGCTGTCCCGGGCGCAGCGCCGGGAGCGGTCGGCCGAGGTGCTGACCCGGGTCGGCGTCGACCCCGGGCGGCTGCGGTCCTACCCGCACGAGCTGTCCGGCGGCATGCGGCAGCGCGTGATGATCGCGATGGCCATGCTGCTCGAGCCGCAGATCATGATCATGGACGAGCCGACCACCGCCCTCGACGTCGTGGTGCAGCGGGAGATCCTCCGCGAGATCGTCCGGCTCCGGGACGAGCTCGACTTCGCGGTCGTGTTCATCACGCACGACCTGCCGCTGCTGCTGGAGATCAGCGACCGGATCGCGGTGATGCTGGCCGGCGAGATCGTCGAGCTGGAGACCGCCGCCCAGCTGCACCGCTCCCCCGCCCACCCCTACACCCGCCGGCTGCTCGGGTCGTTCCCGAGCCTGTCCGGCGACCGCGGCGCGTTCATCCGCGAGGGCGTCGACCCCGAGGAGGCCTCGGCATGACCAGCGTGCACGTCACCAACCTGACCAAGGACTACGCCCTGCGCTCCGGCCTGCGCCGCAGCACCCTGCGGGCCGTCGACCGGGTGTCGTTCGACCTGGTGCCCCGGCGCACCGTCGCCCTGGTGGGCGAGTCGGGCTCCGGGAAGTCGACGATCGCCAAGCTGCTCACCCGGATGGAGAAGCCGTCCGCCGGGCGGATCGACGTGCAGCTGGACGACCGGACGCCCGTGATGGGCTCGGTGTACCAGCGGCACGTGCAGATGGTGTTCCAGGACCCGTTCGCCTCGCTGAACCCGTTCCACTCGGTCGAGCACCACGTCGCCCGGCCGCTGCGGATCCACCGCCGCACCCACGACGCGGCGTCCACCCACGCCCGGGTGCTGGAGATGCTGGAGCGGGTCAACCTGCACCCCGCGGAGGACATGGCCGCGCGCCGCCCGCACGAGCTGTCCGGCGGGCAGCGGCAGCGCGTCGCGATCGCCCGGGCGCTCGCCCCGGGCGCGCAGGTGCTGATCGCCGACGAGCCGGTGTCGATGCTCGACGTGTCGATCCGGCTCGGGGTGCTCAACCTGCTCGGCCGGCTGCAGCGCGAGGACAACCTCGCCGTCCTCTACATCACGCACGACCTGGCGACCGCGCGGCACTTCTCCGACGAGATCCTGGTGCTCTACCGCGGCCGGGTGGTGGAGCGCGGGCCGGCGGACGCCGTGATCCTGGACCCGCACCACGACTACACGAAGCTGCTCGCGATGGCGGCGCCGGACCCGGACCGGGTCGGCAGCGTCGGGCGCGAGGGCGACACCGCCGTGGCGCGCGACGCGATCGACAACTCCGTCTGCTACGACCACACGCTGGGCGCCTGGGTGCCGATCGACGAGGCGGAGGCGGCCGCCGCGCACGCCGCGGGCGGGGTGCGGGCCGGTGCCTGAGTTCGTCAGCGCGGTCGTCCCGCCGCCGCCCGCCGCCGCTCCGCCCCCGGTGCACCTGGTCGACGGCCTCGCCTACGGCGGCGACTACAACCCCGAGCAGTGGCCCCGCGAGGTCTGGGACGAGGACGTCACCCTGATGCGCGAGGCCGGGGTCAACCTGGTCACCCTCGGGGTGTTCTCCTGGGGCCTGGTCGAGACCGCCGACGGCGCGTTCGACTGGACCTGGTTCGACGAGGTGGTCGAGCTGCTGCACGCCCACGGCATCGCGATCGACCTGGCCACGCCGACCGCCGCGCCGCCGTCCTGGCTGCACACCGCCCACCCCGAGGTGCTGCCGTACGACGCCGACCTCTACCAGCAGCCGCCCGGCGGCCGGCTGGCGTGGTGCCCGAGCAGCGCGGTGTTCCGGCGGTACGCGCTGCGGTACGTCGAGGCGCTGGCGGAGCGGTACGGCCGGCACCCCGCCGTGCGGCTGTGGCACGTGAGCAACGAGCTCGGCGGCGGCAACGCGCGCTGCTACTGCGACGTGTCGGCCGCGGCGTTCCGGGACTGGCTGCGGGCGCGGTACGGGTCCCTCGACGCGGTGAACGCGGCGTGGGGCACGGCGCAGTGGGGGCACCGGTTCGGCGCGTGGGACGAGATCCTGCCGCCGCGCGGCAAGCACGGGGCCCCGAACCCCGGGCTGTACCTCGACTACGAGCGGTACTCCTCGGACGCGCTGCTCGCGCACTACCTCGCCGAGAAGGAGGTGCTCGAGCGGCACTCCGACGCGCCCGTGACCACGAACATGATGGTCGGGCCCGGCGCGCAGGTCGTCGACTACGCGTCCTGGGCCCCGCACACCGCCGTCGTGGCGAACGACCACTACACGCTGGTCGACGACCCGGACCGGGAGCAGGACCTCGCGTTCGCCGGCGACCGGATGCGCGGCATGTCGGCGGGTCGTCGGCCGTGGCTGCTCATGGAGCACTCGACCGGCGCGCCCTCCTGGCAGCAGCGCAACCGCGCGAAGGACCCCGGCGAGATCGCCCGGAACGCCCTGGGCCACGTCGCCCGCGGCTCCGACGGCGCGCTGTTCTTCCAGTGGCGCGCCTCGACCGCCGGGGCCGAGCAGTTCCACTCCGCGATGGTGCCGCACTCCGGGACCCGGTCCCGGATCTGGCGCGAGGTCGTCGCCCTGGGGCGCGACCTGCGGGCCCTCGCGGAGGTGCAGGGCTCGGTGGTCGAGCCCGCGCGGGCCGCCATGGTCGTCGACGACCCGGCCGGCTGGGCGCTGCAGCACGGGCTGACGCCGCACCGGGCGCTGCGGTACGGGCGCGAGCTGCGCACCTGGCACCGCGCCCTGTGGGAGCGGCAGGTGCTGTGCGACGTGGTGCCGCCCGGGACCGACCTGGCCGGCTACGACCTGGTGCTGGTGCCGACGCTGCAGGTGCTGTCCGACGCGGAGGCGGACCGGCTGCGCGCCGTGCCGGAGCGCGGCGGGACGCTGCTGGTCACCTACCTGTCCGGGGTCTGCGAGCCGACCGGCCGGGTCCGGCCCGGGCTGGGCGCCCTGCAGGACGTGCTCGGCGCGTGGACCGACGAGTTCTACCCGCTGCAGGCGGGCGAGCGCGTCCGGCTGGACGACGGCGCGGAGGTCGCGGACTGGTCCGAGCGGGTCGAGCTCGACGGCGCCGAGGCGGTCGTCCGGTACGCGACGTCGTCGCTGGCGGGCGGGCCGGTCGTGACCCGGCGGTCCCTCCCCGGCGGCGGGACCGCCTGGTACGTCGGGGCGGCGCTGCCCCGCGAGGCCGTCGACCGGGTCGCCGCGCGGCTCGTCGAGGAGGCCGGGCTGCCCAGCACCGCCGAGGCCGACCCCGGCGTCGAGGCAGTCCGCCGCGTCGGCGCCGGGTCCTCCTACCTGTTCCTGCTCAACCACGCCGACGCGGACCGCAAGGCCACCGCGTCCGGCACCGACCTGCTCACCGGCGCGGAGGTCGGGCCCGTCACCACGGTGCCGGCGGGCGGCGTGCGCGTCGTCCGCGAGCGCCGCTGATCCTGCGACACCCCTGCGCCACCCTGAGCCACCCCTGCGACACCCGGGAGCACCCGTGCAGCACCACACCCTCGCCGACGGCTGGACCGTCACCGCCACCGCCGGCCCCGTGCCCGACGCCGTCCTGGCCGCGGGCCCCCTCGCCGCCGAGGTGCCCGGCTCGGTGCACACCGACCTGCTCGCCGCGGGCCTCATCCCCGACCCCTACCTCGACGCGCACGAGGAGTCCGTGCGCTGGTTCCACGGCACGGACTGGCGGTACGAGCGCGCGCTCGCGCTGGAGCCCGCCGCCGACGGCGAGCGGGTCGACCTCGTGCTGGACGGCGTCGACACCGTGGGCACCGTGGCGCTCGGCGGGCGGGTGCTCGGGACGACGGCGAACATGCACCGGTCGTACCGCTACGACGTGCGGGACCTGGCGGACGGGGCACCGCGCGCGCTCACCGTCGACCTGCGGTCCGCCACTGCCTACGCCGACGAGGTGCGGGACGCGCTGGGCGACCGGCCGTCGGCGTACAGCCCGGTGCCGTACAACTTCGTGCGCAAGATGGCGTGCTCGTTCGGCTGGGACTGGGGGCCGGACCTGCGCACCGCCGGGCTGTGGAAGCCCGTGCGGGTCGAGCGCTGGTCGGTGGCCCGGCTGGCCCGGGTGCGGCCGCTGGTCACGCTCGACGCGGACGGCACCGGCCGGGTCGCGGTGCACGTGGACGTGGAGCGGTCGGGGCTGGTCCCGGACGCCGCGCTGACCGTCCGCGCGGCGGTGCTGGGGGTGTCGGCCTCCGTGACCGTGCCGGCGGGCGACTCCGCGGCGGCCGTCGAGCTCGCGGTCCCGGACGCCCCCGTGTGGTGGCCGGTCGGGCACGGCGAGCAGCCGCTGGTGGACCTGGACGTCACGCTCACGGGGATCGACGGGGGCGACCGCGCCGCGCTGGACACCTGGCGCCGGCGGGTCGGCTTCCGGTCGGTCGCCCTGGACACCGCCGACGACGAGCACGGCACCCGGTTCACGCTCGTGGTCAACGGCCGCCCGGTCGCGGTGCGCGGCGCCAACTGGATCCCCGACGACCACCTGCTGACCCGGATCACCCGCGAGCGCCTGGTGCGCCGGCTCGACCAGGCGGCGGACGCGCACCTCAACCTGCTGCGGGTCTGGGGCGGCGGGATCTACGAGTCCGAGGACTTCTACGAGGCGTGCGACGAGCGCGGCCTGCTGGTCTGGCAGGACTTCCTGCTCGCCTGCGCGGCGTACCCCGAGGAGGAGCCGCTGCGCTCCGAGATCGAGGCGGAGGCGCGGGAGAACGTGGTGCGCCTGATGCCGCACCCGTCGCTGGTGCTGTGGAACGGCGGCAACGAGAACGTCTGGGGCCACGAGGACTGGGGCTGGAAGGCGCAGCTCGGCGACGCGACCTGGGGCCGGTGGTACGCCGAGGAGCTGTTCCCCGCCGTGCTGGCGGAGCTCGACCCGACGCGCCCGTACGCCACCAACAGCCCGTTCACCCCGCGCCGCGACCCCGAGGACGTGCACCCCAACGACCCCGACCGCGGCACGCACCACCAGTGGGAGGTGTGGAACCGCGTCGACTACACGGTCTACCGCTCGGAGATCCCGCGGTTCTGCTCGGAGTTCGGGTTCCAGGGACCGCCGGCCTGGCGCACCCTCGTCGACTCCGTGCACGCGGCCGACGGCGGTCCGCTCGCCGACGCGCCCGTGCCGCAGGAGGACCCCGTGTTCCTCGTGCACCAGAAGGCCGAGGACGGCAACGGCAAGCTCGACCGCGGCATGGCGCCGCACCTGGGCGTCCCGCGCGACTTCGCCGACTGGCACTGGGCGGCCCAGCTCAACCAGGCGCGCGCCGTCCGGCACGCGGTCGAGCACTACCGCGCCTGGTGGCCGCGCACGGCGGGCTGGATCGTCTGGCAGCTCAACGACTGCTGGCCGGTGACGTCCTGGGCGGCCGTCGACTCCGCCGAGCGGCCCAAGCCGCTCTGGTACGCGCTGCGCGCCGCCGGCGCCCCGCGCACGCTGCTCCTCGCCGAGCGCGACGGCGGGGTCGTGCTGGTCGCGACCAACGACACCGACGAGCCCTGGTCCGGCACCGCGCACCTGCGCCGGGAGACGCTCGGCGGCGTGACGGCCGCGGCGGCGGGCGTGCCCGTGGCGGTGGAGCCGCGGTCGGTGGCCGTCGTGCCGCTGCCGGCGGACCTGGCGACGCCCCGCGACCCGGCCGGCGAGGTGCTGGCGGCGCGGCTGCCGGACGGCGGCTCCGAGCGGCGGGCGACGCACGCGTTCGTCGAGGACGTCGACCTGCGGCTCGACCCGGGTGCGGTGCGGGCCACCGCGGCGCGCGAGCCCGGCGGCTACCGGGTCGAGGTCGTCGCGCGGTCCTACGCGGCCGACGTCACGCTGCACGCCGACCGGCTCGCGGCGGACGCGCTCGTGGACGACGCCCTGGTCACGCTGCTGGCGGGCGAGCGGGCGACGTTCCACGTGACGACGGACGCCGTGCTCGACCTGGCCGACCTGACGGCCGCGCCGGTGCTGCGGTCGGCGAACGACCTGCGGGGCGTGCCGCTCGCGGGCGACCCGCTCGCCGGCGAGCCCGACCTCGAGGCCGACCTCGAGGCGGCCCGGTGAGCGGGGCGCGCCGGTTCCCCGACGGCTTCCTCTGGGGCGCCGCCACGGCCGCGTACCAGGTGGAGGGCGCGACGGACGCGGACGGCCGCGGCCCGTCGATCTGGGACACGTTCTCCCGGACCCCCGGGGCGGTGCTCGGCGGCCACACCGGCGACCTCGGCACCGACCACTACCGCCGGTTCGCCGACGACGTCGCGCTGATGGCCGACCTCGGGCTCGGCGCCTACCGGTTCTCGGTCGCGTGGCCCCGCGTGCAGCCGACCGGGCGCGGGCCGGCGAACCAGCCCGGGCTGGACTTCTACCGGCGGCTGACCGACACCCTGCTCGCGCACGGCATCGACCCGGTCGTCACGCTCTACCACTGGGACCTCCCGCAGGCGCTGGAGGACGCCGGCGGCTGGCCCGAGCGGGACACCGCGTGGCGGTTCGCCGACTACGCGGGCCTCGTCGCGGGCGCGCTCGGCGACCGCGTCGCGCTGTGGACCACGCTGAACGAGCCGTGGTGCTCCGCCTACCTCGGGTACGCGTCCGGCGAGCACGCCCCCGGCGTGCAGGACCCCGCCCGGGCGCTCGCCGCGGTGCACACGCTCAACCTGGCGCACGGGCTCGGGGCCCGCGCGGTGCGCGCCGCCGTGGGGGACGCGGCGCCGGTGTCGATCACGCTGAACCTCCAGGTGAACCGGGCCGCGTCGGCGGCGCCCGCGGACGCGGCGGCGAAGGCGCGGCTGGACCGGGTGGCGAACGAGGTGTTCCTCGGTCCGCTGCTCGACGGCGCCTACCCGGAGGAGGTCGTCGCCGAGACGGCACACCTGACCGACTGGTCGTTCGTGCGCGACGGCGACCTGGACCTGGTCCGGGCGCGGCTGGACGCGCTCGGGGTGAACTACTACACGACCGCGCTGGTCGGGGCGGACGGCTCGACGCCGGGCGGGGGCGCACCCGCGGAGGCCGACGTGCAGGCGGCCTCGCCCGCGGGCGCGACCCGGCCGCCCGCCAACCTCGTCGAGGGCGTCCGCTGGCGGCACCAGCCGGGCCCGCGGACCGCGATGGGCTGGGTCGTCGACCCGTCCGGGCTGACCGAGCTGCTGGTCGACCTGCACCGCCGCCGCCCCGACCTCCCGCTGCACGTCACCGAGAACGGGGCGGCCTACCCCGACGTCGTCGCGCCCGACGGCGGCGTGCACGACGCCGACCGGGTGGCCTACCTGCACGCGCACGTCGAGGCGGTCGGCGCGGCGCTGGACGCCGGGGCCGACGTCCGGGGCTACTTCGCGTGGTCGCTGCTGGACAACTTCGAGTGGGCGTACGGGTACGAGCGCCGGTTCGGGATCGTGCACGTCGACTACGCGACGATGGCGCGCACCGTGAAGGACTCGGGGCACTGGTACCGGCGGCTCGCGACCACGGGCGTGCTGCCGCCGGTCGCCGGGGCGGTGGCCGGCGGGGCGGGCGCGGGCGCAGGTGTCGTTGCCGGGGCGGGAGCCGGGGCGGTGGCCGGCGGGGCGGGCGCGGGCGCAGGTGTCGTTGCCGGGGCGGGAGCCGGGGGCGGGGCCGCGGCGGGTGCCGGCGCCGGCGCGGGAGCCGGTGCCGGGGCCGGGGCCGGGGCCGGCTGAGCCGTTCCCTCTTGCCGGGTCGGGACGGCGCGAGCATCCTCGTCCCGTCCCACCCGGCCGCCGACCTGGGCGACCGGTGCCCGCCCGCCGCAGGAGGCACCGTGCTCACGCTGGAGCTCATCGTCGTCGTGCTGCTCGCGCTCCTCGCCGGCACGGCCCTCGGGCGCCGGTTCGGCGTCGCGCCGCCGCTGGTCCTGCTCGTCCTCGGGGTGGGCCTCGGGTTCCTCCCCGCGTTCCGCGGGCTCACGGTGCCGCCGGAGCTGGTGCTGCTCGTGGTGCTGCCCGCGCTGCTCTACTGGGAGAGCCTGACGACGTCGCTGCGCGAGATCCGCGCGAACCTGCGGGTGATCGTCCTGTCCAGCGTGCTGCTCGTGGTGGTGACCGCGGGCGTGGTCGCCGTCGTGCTGCACGCCCTCGGGATGCCGTGGGGCCCGGCGTGGATCCTCGGCGGCGTGCTGGCGCCGACCGACGCCACCGCCGTCGCCGGGGTCGCCCGCGGCATGCCCCGCCGCACCCTCACCACGCTGCGCGCCGAGAGCCTGGTCAACGACGGCACCGCCCTGGTGATCTACGCGATCGCGGTGCACGCCGTCGCCGAGCCGGTCACCGGCGGCTACCTCGCCGGGCGGTTCACGCTCTCCTACCTCGGCGGCGCGGCCGCGGGGGTGGCCGTGTGGTGGCTGGCGGTCCAGCTGCGCGAGCGCATGCACGAGGCGATCCAGCAGAGCGTGATCAGCGTGCTGACCCCGTTCGCCGCGTTCCTGCTCGCCGAGCTCGTCGAGGCGTCCGGGGTGCTCGCCGTGGTGGTCGCCGGCCTGCTGCTCAGCCAGAGCGGGCCGCGCCTCATCCCCGCCGCCGCCCGCGTGCAGTCGCAGTCGTTCTGGGCGGTGGTCAGCCACGTGCTGAACGGGGCGCTGTTCGTGCTCGTCGGGATGCAGCTCGTCACCGCCGCGGACGGGCTGACCTCCGCCCGGCTCGCCGAGGCGCTGGGGTGGACCGCGGCCGCGTTCGGGGCGGTGATCGGTGCCCGGATGCTGTGGTTCCACACGACGCCCTACGTCGTCCGCGCGCTCGACCGCCGCCCGGTGCAGCGCACCCGGCGGGTGTCCTGGCGGCACCGGATGCCCGGCGCGTGGGCGGGGTTCCGGGGCGCGGTCTCGCTGGCCGCCGCGCTCGGCGTGCCCGAGACCACCGGGGACGGAGCGCCGTTCCCCGGCCGCGACGTCATCATCTTCGTCACCGGCGGCGTCATCCTCGCGACGCTGCTGATCCAGGGTCTCACGCTGCCGGCGGTCGTCCGCTGGGCCCGGCTGCCGGTCGACGACGGCGTGGACAGCGAGCGGCACCACGCGGAGAAGGTCGCGACCCGGGCCGCGCTGGACGCCCTCCCGGTCGAGGCCGAGCGGCTCGGGCTGACCGGCAAGGTCGTCGCCAAGCTCGAGGCGGAGTACCGGATGCACGCGGAGGCGCTGGCGGAGGCCGGCGACGGGCCCGCGGACGACGGCCGCCCGCGCGAGGCGGACTTCGACGCCCTGCGGCTCGCGGTGCTCGCGCACAAGCGCGCGGCGGTGGTGCGGCTGCGCGACGAGCGGACGATCGACGACATCGTGCTGCGCGAGGTGCAGGCGCAGCTCGACGCGGAGGAGGTCCGGCTCACGCGCGGCGCGCTCTCCCCGGAGTGACTCAGGCGCCCGCCACCGTCCGCCATCCCCACCCGGTTCTCGCGACGCCACCGGATCCTGGCGTGCGCTTCGCGACGATCGGGTGGGGTCGCCGCCGGGCCGGGCCGGAGCCGGGCCGGGGCGCCGCTCCCGTCGCCCGCGGGCGGGTGTCGGTAGTCGGCGGCAGGATGACGGACGTGCTGCTCGCCGACGTCGCCGCCACCAGCGCGGGCCTGGCCGCGACCCGCTCGCGTCTCGCCAAGCGGGCGCTGCTCGTGGACCTGCTCCGCCGCACCGGCCCGGAGGAGGTGCCCGTGGTCGCGCGCTACCTCGCGGGTGAGCTGCGGCAGCGCCGCACGGGCCTCGGCTGGCGGTCCCTGCGCGACCTGCCGCCGCCCGCCGCGGAACCGTCGCTGGACGTGCTCGCGGTGGACGCGGCGTTCGAGCGGATGGCCGGGCTGTCCGGCCCGGGCTCCGCGGGCGCGCGGGCCGCGCTGGCGGCCGACCTGTTCGGCGCCGCCACCGTCGACGAGCAGCGGTTCCTCGCCGGCCTCGTCTCCGGCGAGGTGCGGCAGGGCGCCCTGGACGCGCTGCTGCTCGACGCGGTCGCCGAGGCCGCCGGCGTGCCGGTCGCGACGGTGCGCCGGGCCGCCATGCTCGCGGGCGCGAGCGAGCCGGTCGCCGAGGCGGCCCTGGCGGCATCGGACCCGGAGGCCGCCCGCGCCGCGCTGGACGCCTTCGGTCTGGCCGTCGGCCGCCCGGTCCGGCCGATGCTCGCCGCCTCGGCGCCCGACGTCCCCGCCGCGGTCGCGGGGTTCGACGGCCGGGCGGTCGTCGTGGACGCCAAGCTCGACGGCATCCGGATCCAGGTGCACCGTGACGGCGACGACGTGCGCGTCTACACCCGCAGCCTCGACGACATCACCGCGCGGGTGCCCGAGGTCGTCGCGGCGGCGCTGGCCCTGCCGGTGCGATCGGCGGTGCTCGACGGCGAGGCCCTGGCCCTGGACGACGCCGGCCGGCCGCGCCCGTTCCAGGAGACCGCCGCGCGCAGCGCCACCCGGGACGCCGAGCTCGCCGCGACCACCGCGCTGCACCCGTTCTTCTTCGACGTCCTGCACCGCGACGGCGTCGACCTGCTCGACGCCCCGCTGACCGAGCGCCTGGCCGTCCTCGACGCGATCGCCCCGGACCACGCCGTCGAGCGCGTCGTCACCGCCGACCCCGACGTCGCGCAGCAGGCGTTCACCGGCTGGGTCGCCGCCGGGCAGGAGGGCGTCATCGTCAAGGACGCCGCCGCGCCCTACGAGGCCGGCCGCCGCGGCGGTGCCTGGGTCAAGGTCAAACCGCGGCACACCCTCGACCTGGTGGTGCTGGCCGTCGAGCGCGGCTCCGGCCGCCGGGTCGGCTCGCTGTCCAACATCCACCTCGGCGCGCGGGACGGCGACGGCGGGTTCGTCATGCTCGGCAAGACGTTCAAGGGCATGACGGACGAGATGCTCGCGTGGCAGACGGCGCGTTTCCGGGAGCTCGAGGTCGCCGACGACGGCTGGACCGTGACGCTGCGGCCGGAGCAGGTGGTGGAGATCGCGTTCGACGGGCTGCAGCGGTCCACCCGGTACCCCGGCGGGCTGGCGCTCCGGTTCGCGCGGGTCCTGCGGTACCGCGAGGACAAGACGGCGGCGGAGGCGGACACGATCGAGACCGTGCGGGCGCTGGCGGCACCGGCGGGCTGAGGCCGGTGGGCGCGGGCGGGCCGGCACCGGTGGGACGAGGCCGGGGCGGGGGCACCGGACCGGACCGCGGCGGACGTCACCCGCGGACCGGGACCCTGGTCCCTTCCGCACCCGCTCGCCCCGGGCCGCCGTGGCGCGTGGACGGGTGATCCACCCCCAGGTCAGCGGTCTCGTCGGGGTCCGTGCACGAGAGGATGGAGGCGTGGACCACCACCCCCGGTCCACGGGCCGCGAGGACGCGACCGCCTCCCTCGCGGCGACCCAGCCGGTGGCGTGACCCGCCACCCGTACCGTGCAGGAGGACCCCGTGCACCCCGACCTGTTCCTCGTCGTGTACCGCCAGCAGGAGCGCGAGCTCGAGCACCGGCTCGAGCACCGGCGCTCGCAGGCCGCCCGGGGCGACGACCCCGGACGCCGGCCGCGGCACCGCCGTCCGCTCGCCGCCCTGGCGGCGGCGCGCCGCCGCCACTGACCCGCACGGCGGCGCGCCCGGCTCCGCACCGCCGGGTCCCGGGCGCCGACGTCGTCACATCCGCACGAGGTCGTCACCACTCACGAGTGACGACCTCGTCGCGTTCCACCGACCTCGTCGCCCTGGACGCCCGCTCGGCGGGTGCCGTGCGGTCATGCCAGCCGCGGCAGCACCTGCCCCTGCCCGAGCAGCGCCCGGAACGGGTCGCCCCGCTCCGCCACCCGGTCCAGCACCGTGCGGATCGTGAACGCGTCCGGCCGCAGCCACGGCTCGTCGAGCTCGTCCCAGGTGATCGGCGCCGACACCGGCGCCCCCGCACGCGCCCGCGGGCTGTACGGCGCCACCAGCGTCTTGTTGATCGCGTTCTGCGTGTAGTCGAGCCGCGCCTGCCCGCCGCGCGCCTTGACCTCCCACTTCCAGCTGACCAGGTCCGGGACCACCGCGCCGACGGTCCGCGAGACCCGCTCGACCCAGGCGCGGGTGTCGTCGAACGACGGGCCGGTCGCGACCGGGATCCAGATCTGGATCCCGCGCTGCCCCGTCACCTTGGGCACGGCGCGCACGCCCAGGTGCTCGAACGCGTCCCGGTGCAACCGCGCGAGCAGCAGCACGTCCTCCCAGGCGGTCGACGGACCCGGGTCGAGGTCGACGAGCGCGTAGGTGGGCTGCCGCGGCGCGTCGGTCCGGGACGTCCACGCGTGCCACTCCAGCGCCCCGAAGTTGGCCGCCCAGATCAGCGCGGCCGGCTCGTCGACGACGAGGTAGGTGCGGCTGTCGTCCTCGTCGGCCTCCGGGTTGTCCCAGCGCGGCAGCCAGTCGGGCGCGTGCGACGGCAGCTCCTTGTGCCAGAACCCCGCGGTGCCGGCGCCCTGCGGGAACCGGTGCATGTTCAGGGCACGGCCGCGCAGGTACGGCAGCACGACGGGCGCGACCCGCGCGGCGTACCGGAGCAGCTCGCGCTTGGTCACCGGCTCCTCGCCGTCGCGCGCCGGGAACAGCACCTTGTCGAGGTTCGTCACCTTCAGGCGGCGACCGTGGACCTCCCAGGTGCCGCCGTTCGGGCCGAGGTCGTCGAGGGCGGCGAGCTCGTCGTCGGTCGGCGGGTCGGCCTGCGGCGCCCGCAGGTCGACGGACGCCTCCGCCGCCGGCAGGTCGGAGCGCCACAGCCGGTCGGGGTCGGCCTTGACCTCGTCGTTCGTCCGGCCGCTCAGCACGGACCGCGGGTGGTCCTCGGCGTCCCAGCCCTTCTCGGCGTGCTCGTCGTGCTTGTGCACGAGGATCCACTGCTCCTTGCCGTCCGCGCCCGGCTCGCCGCGGCGCACCAGCACCAGCCGGCCGCGCAGCTTCTCGCCGTGGACGTCGGCGTGCAGCTCGCCCGCGGCGATCGTCGCCGCCGGGTCGTCGGTGCCGTGCGGCTCCCAGGTGCCGCGGTCCCACACGATGACGTCGCCGCCGCCGTACTCCCCCGCCGGGATCACGCCCTCGAAGTCCTCGTACTCCAGCGGGTGGTCCTCGACGTGCACGGCCATGCGACGCACGTCCGGGTCGAGGGTCGGGCCGCGCGGCACCGCCCAGGACACCAGCACGCCGTCGACCTCGAACCGCACGTCGTAGTGCAGCCGCCGGGCGCGGTGCCGCTGCACGACGAACCGCCGCGGGGCGCCTGGGTCCGTCGGGGCCGGGGTCGCGGCGCCCGCGGGCTCGGCGGTGCGGTCGAAGTCGCGCATCGACCGGTAGGTCTCCAGCCCGCGCTCCGGGGCCGCGCCCTTCTTCGCCGACGTCGCGCGGCGCCGCCGCTCCGGCACGCTGACCACCCCTTCCCCGGCTCGGACGTCCGGACCCAGCGTGACGGAGTCCGCCGCGGCGCGCGCGCCGACGCGTCTGGGACCAAAGTCCCAGGCCTCGGCGGCCGCCCTGCCGATGGGTCGGGCACCGGGGTGCAGGGGGCGCCCCGTGCGCACGCCCGGAGGAAGATCCCGTGACCACCACCACCGTCACCGTGGGCGCCCGGCGCCCGTCCGTCCTGTCCTGGCTCGGCGACCGCGGCGTCCGCGCCCGGATCCTCGCCGCCGTCCTGCTCGCGGCCGCCGTCGGCGCCCTGGTCGGGGTCGTCGGCCTCGTGGCGCTCGGGTCGACGAACGCCGCCACCACCGCCATGTACGCCGAGAACGTGGTCGGCCTCCAGCAGGCCGCGACCCTGCGGCGGGCGATGGTCCAGATGCGGCTCGACGTGACCAACCACGCGCTGTCCACCGACGACGCCGTCATGGCCCGGTTCGAGGACAGGATCGCCGCGAGCGAGGCCGAGCTCCGCGAGGCGCTCGCCGCCTACGCCGCCCTGCCGCTCGACGACGACTCGCGGGGCGCGCTGCGAGACTTCGAGGCGGCGCTCGCCGACTACCTCGAGGTCCGCGACGGCCAGCTGCTCGTCGCCAGCCGCGCGCACGACACCGCGGCGTTCGCCGAGGCCCGGGACACGGTCGCCCAGCCCATCATCGACGCGATGTCCGCGAGCGCCACCGCGCTCGTCGAGCGCGAGGAGTCCGACGCCGCCGCGGCGGTGGACCGCGCCGGTGCCGACTACCGGACGAGCCGCACGCTCGTGGTCGTGCTGCTCGTCACCGGCACGGCACTCGCCCTGGGCCTGGCCGCCCTCGTCGCCCGGTCGATCGTGCGGGGCCTGCAGCGGGTCCAGGTCGTGGCCGCCGCGCTGGAGCAGGGCGACCTCACGGTGACGTCCGGCCTGACGAGCCGCGACGAGGTCGGCCGGATGGGCGCCGCCCTCGACGCGGCCGTCGGCACGCTGCGCGGGGTGATCGGCACCATCGACCGGTCGTCGACGGCGCTCGCCTCCGCCGCCGAGCAGATGTCCGCGAGCAGCGGGCAGATCGCGGCCTCCGCGGAGGAGACGGCCGCCCAGGCGGGCGTCGTCTCCGCCGCGGCGGAGCAGGTGTCCCGGAACGTCCAGACCGTGGCGGCCGGGTCCGAGCAGATGGGCGCCTCGATCCAGGAGATCGCCCGGAGCGCGTCCCGGGCCGCGGAGGTCGCCGGCCGGGGCGTGTCCGCCGTGGGGACGACGACGGCCACCGTCGACCGCCTGGGCGAGTCGAGCAAGGAGATCGGCAACGTGGTGAAGCTGATCACCTCGATCGCGGAGCAGACCAACCTGCTGGCGCTCAACGCCACCATCGAGGCGGCCCGCGCGGGCGAGGCCGGGAAGGGCTTCGCGGTCGTCGCCGGCGAGGTCAAGGAGCTCGCGCAGGAGACCGCGCGGGCGACCGAGGACATCGCCCGCCGCGTCGAGTCGATCCAGGCGGACACCGCGGGCGCGGTCGCGGCGATCGACGACGTCGCCGGCATCATCACCCAGATCAACGACTTCCAGCTGTCCATCTCGTCGGCCGTCGAGGAGCAGACGGCCACCACGGCCGAGATGAACCGGAGCGTCGCCGAGGCGGCAACCGGCACCGGCGAGATCGCCGGCAACATCGCGGGTGTCGCGGGCGCGGCGGACCTCACCACCCAGGGCGCCGCCGAGTCCCGCCGGGCGGTGACGTCCCTGGCGGAGATGTCCACGGACCTGCAGCGGCTGGTGGGCGGCTTCCGGGTCTGAGCCGCGCGCGCGAGGTCGAGGGATCCTCCTGCCAGCGGCGGGACGCCCTCGACCTCGGCCGCCGCGGGTGCGACTAGCCGAGCCAGCGCCGGAGCTTGCGCTTGTCCGCCGCGTGGGCGACGCCGCGTGCCGCCCGCTCGGTCTCCCGCCCGCGCACCTCCTCCAGGGCGTGCAGCCGGCCGTACAGGAACGCCACCTCGGTGCTCGGCGCGTGCCGGGCGAGGTCCCGGAGCCGCGCCCGGGTGACCACCGAGTCGTGGTGCTCGCCGAGCACCTCCTGGAGGTCCTCCATCCGGCGCGCGTACCGGGCGGCGTCCTCGCCCAGCACGCCCGCGACCGCCTCCCCCGCGTACCGGGCGGCCTTGGCAGCCTTGCGGGCGTCGTGCAGCGCGTCGTCGCGACGCCGTCCCTCGGGCACCCGGCGCGCGCGCCGCAGCCGGCGCCGCACCTTCCGGTCCCGCCGGGCCACCTGGGCGGGCAGCACCCGCCGAGCCCGCCGCCGGCCGTCGGCGGAGTACCGCGGCTCGGCCACGAACGCCGCCAGGTCGCGCAGCAGCAGCCGGTACCGCTCACCGTCGAGCTCGCCGAGGAGCGCGTCGAGCGCATCCCGCGCCGCCCGGCCGAGCTCCGCGTCCGCGGCCACCGCGGCCGCGTGCGTCCCCGAGCCGACGGCCTCCTCCGCGCCGGGACCCTCGACCGCGGACCGCACCCGCTCGCGCAGCACCTCCGCGTCGCGGGCCCGGCCGAGCACGTCCGCGAGCCAGCCGAGCTCGTCCCGCAGCGGCCGCACGACACCCGGCTCGAACAGCCGGCGGAACGTCCGCAGCGCGTTGCGCACCCGCCGGGCGGCCACGCGCATCTGGTGCACCGCATCGGGGGCGCCGAGCCGGACGCGCAGGTCCTGCTCGCGCAGCCGGTCCAGCTGGTCCGCGACGTAGCCGACGACGACGTCCCCGGCGGGCGACTTCGGCGTCGGCCGGCCGCGGGTGGTCGCGTGCTCGTCGGCCGGCCCGAGCACCCGCTCCAGCTTGGAGCGCTGCTCCGCCGGGCGCACGCCCAGGGCGGCGAGCCGCTCCTCGACCGCGTCCAGCAGGTCGCCCGCGCCCTCGACCAGCTCGACCTCGACCTCGCGCCACTCCTCGGGCGCGCCGACGACGTCCCCCGTCGACCCCGACGGACGGACCCGGCGCGCCGTGACCCGGTCGTCGACCAGCTCGAGCAGCACCCGGCCGGTCGCGTCCGCCAGCCGGTGCACCGCGCGCGACGTGCGCACCTCGGCGACCGGCCGGAGCGTCGCGCCCAGCGTCGCGGCGTGCACGAACGCGCGCAGCGGGGCCGGGACGGTGTGCACGGCCCGGCCCGGCGGCAGCCGGACCTCGGACCGCTCGTCCGGGCCGGCGGGGACCTTGAGGTGCCAGCCCGCGTCGTCGCCGCCCGTGCGCCGGCGCAGCGTCAGCCCGGCCGCGGACAGCCGCAGGTCGGCGGTGTCGAAGTAGGTCGCGACCAGCTCGACGGCGTCGTCGCTCGTCGCGACCGGCGTGCCCCCGTCGGGCAGCCCGGCGGCGCCGGCCAGCAGCTCGGTGAGCGCCGGGAGCTCGACGTCCGGGCCGGTGGCGTACTTGCGCTCGATCTCGCGGTGCACGTCAGCCATGCCCCCGTTCTATCCCGGGACCGTCGCCCCGGCGACCGTGCCGCCACGGGGTCGTCCCGCCGAGCGGGCTGCGTGCGTCAGGGTGCCGGGCGCAGACCCACCGCGTCGTGCCTCCAGAACACGTCCGGGTACACCAGCGTGCCGGACATCCACGGCCGGGCATCGGGCAGCCGGGCCACCTGGAACGCGGCGTCGGGGATCCGCAGCGACGGCTTCCGGAAGCCCTCCGGGGCCGCGGGGTGGAAGCCCAGCCTCCCGTAGTACCCCGGGTTCCCCTCCAGGAACACCAGCGGCGCGCCCTGCGCCTCCGCCTCGACGAGCGCGTGGGCGACGAGCTCGGCGCCGGTCCCCCGCCGCTGGTGGTCCGGGTGCACCGCCAGCGGACTCAGCACCAGCACGTCGACCAGGCGTGCGGGCGCGTCCACCAGGGCCGGGGTCAGCATCACGTGGCCGGCGACGGTCCCGTCCGGCGCGGCGGCGACCCACGACCCTCCGCGAACCGTGCCGGGCGCCCCGGGGCGGCCGGCACCGGCCCCGTCGAGCAGCGTGGCCCGCAGGTCGTCCGTCAGGTCGGCGACCGTGGCGCCGTGGTCGCCGAACGCGGCCGCGTGCACAGCGCGGACGGCGTCGTGGTCGGTCGGTCCCTCGCGGCGCAGCAGCACGAGCGCCACGGTACGGCGGGGCGGCGCCGCCGTCCCCGGATTTCGGACGCCGGGTCCGTCGGCGCGGGTCGCCCGCCCCCCGCGTCACCTCCCCGGGGTCCGCCCAGCGATCCCACCCCCGACCCGGCGACGGCACGGCGTGGACGGCGTTCCGCCGCCTCCGAGCGGCTCCCGGAGCGGGCGTCGAGCACGGCTCGGCGCCCGCTCCGCCACGTCTCCGCCGCCGCGGGGTGGTCCGGTGTCGGTGCTCGGTGCCAGGTTGGTCCCGACCGCAGGACGGCACCACGACCGACGAGGGGACGCGCATGCGCGAGCACGCCTTCGTCCGGGTCTCCCCGGACGCGCTCGACGACCTGACCGACCGGCTGGCCCGGACCCGCACCGTGCCGACTCCCGCCCTGGGTCGGCCGACCGGCGTCGACGCCGACCTGCTTGCCGGGCTCCTCGCGCACTGGCGCACCGGGTTCGACTGGCGCGCGCACGAGGACCGGATCGCGGCCCAGCCCTGGTTCGAGACCGAGGACGCGTCGGTCCCGGTGCGGGCGATCGTGCGCCGCGGCGCGCCCGACGCCCCGGTCGTGGTCCTGCTGCACGGCTGGCCCGACTCGGTGCTGCGCTTCGAGCGGGTGCTGCCCGGGCTGGCGGACCTGACGGTGGTCGTCCCGGCGCTGCCCGGGTTCCCGTTCGCGGCGCCGGTCGACGGGGGTGGCCTGTCCGCCGTCGCCATGGCCGACGCCGTCGCGGGTGCGCTGCGCGAGCTGGGGTTCGAGCGCTACGTGCTGTCGGCGGGCGACGTGGGCTGCGACGTCGCGGAGGCGCTGGCCGCCCGGCACCCCGACGCCGTGACCGCCCTGCACCTCACCGACGTCTCGCAGTACCACTTCCTCGTCGACCTGCCCGAGGACCTGTCGGACGAGGAACGGGCGTACGTCGCGCACGGGCACCGGTGGCAGGCGGAGCGGGGCGGCTACATGCACGAGCAGGCCACCAGGCCGGGCACGCTCGCGGTGGGGCTCGGTGACTCCCCCGCGGGCCTGGCGGCGTGGATCGCCGAGAAGCTGGTGGACTGGACGGACTCCGACGGCGACCTGGCACGGGCGTTCACCCCGGACGAGGCCCTGACCTGGGTCAGCGCGTACTGGTTCACCGGCTCGATCGGGACGTCCTTCGCCCCGTACGCCGCCGGCGGCGCCAAGGACTGGCCGCGCATCGAGGCACCCACCGTGTTCACCGTGTTCGGCCACGACCTCGTCAACGCCCCGCGCCGGTTCGCCGAGCGGTTCTTCGCCGTCGCGGACTGGCGCGAGCACGACCACGGCGGGCACTTCGCCGCCTGGGAGCGACCGGCCGACTACCTGTGGGGGGTGCGTCGCGCGGTCGAGCTCCGCCGGCAGGACTGAGCGGGGCGGGACCCGGGAGCGCCCTACGCTGGCGCCGTGGCCGCCACCCGCCTCCGTCGCGTCGCCGTGCTCGTGCTCGAGGGCGCCAAGCCGCTCGACGTCGGCATCCCGGCCCAGGTGTTCACGAACCGGCCGAGCATGCCGTACGAGGTCCGCGTGTGCGGTCCGGCCCCGGGTCTGGTCCGGGGCGGCGACGGGCTGTCGTACCACGTCGCGGACGGGCTCGACGCGCTGACGTGGGCCGACGTCGTGTTCATCCCCGGCTACCGGCACCCCGACCAGGAGGACCCGCCGCCGGCCGTCGTCGCCGCGCTGCTCGCCGCCCACGCGCGGGGCGCCGACCTCGCCGCGATCTCCACGGGCGCGTTCGCGCTGGCCGCCACCGGGCTGCTCGACGGCCGCCGGGCCACCACGCACTGGCACTACACGCGGGCCTTCGCCGCCCGGTACCCGCGCGTCACCGTCGACGAGAACGTGCTGTTCGTCGACGAGGGCCAGGTCCTCACCTCCGCGGGTGCGGCGTCCGGGATCGACCTGTGCCTGCACCTCATCCGGCGCGACCTCGGCGTCGCCCCGTCGAACCACGCCGCCCGCCGCCTCGTCGCCGCGCCCTACCGCTCCGGCGGCCAGGCGCAGTACGTGCCGCGGAGCGTCCCGGAGCCCCTCGGCGAGCGGTTCGCGGCGACGCGCGAGTGGGCGCTGCACCGGCTCGGGGACCCGCTGACCCTGGAGGCGCTCGCCCGGCACGCGGCGGTGTCGCTGCGGACGTTCTCGCGCCGGTTCGTCGAGGACTCCGGGTACACGCCGATGGAGTGGGTGCTGCGGGCGCGCGTGGACGTCGCCCGTGAGCTGCTGGAGCGCTCGGAGCGGTCCGTGGAGCAGGTGGCGGTCGACGTCGGGCTGGGCACGGGCGCGAACCTGCGGCGGCACTTCCAGCGGGTGCTGGGCACGACGCCGAGCGAGTACCGGCGGACGTTCGCGCGGGGCGAGTAGCGCGGCGCGACCCGCCCGGGAGGCTGGCGAGATCCGTGCGGACCATGGCGCCCGCGCCGCTGTCGGCGCCGCGCCGGCACGCCGAGGCTGGTGGCGTCACCCACGGACACCACCGGGAGGATCCCATGACCCGCGTCGCCATCAACGGCTTCGGACGCATCGGCCGCAACGTCCTGCGCGCGCTCCTCGAGCGCGGCAGCGACCTCGAGGTCGTCGCCGTCAACGACCTCACCGAGCCGGCCGCCCTCGCCCGCCTGCTCGCCTTCGACTCCACCGCGGGCCGGCTCGGACGCCCCGTGTCCGTCGACGGCGACCACCTGGTCGTCGACGGGCGGCGCATCGCCGTCCTGGCGGAGCGCGAGCCGGCCCGCCTGCCGTGGGCGGAGCTCGGGGTCGACGTCGTGCTGGAGTCGACCGGGCGCTTCGCGAGCGCCGCCGCCGCCCGCGGCCACCTCGACGCCGGCGCGCGCGCCGTGCTCGTCGGCGCGCCGTCCGACGGGGCGGACGTCACGATCGCGTACGGCGTGAACACCGACGCGTACGACCCGGCCGCGCACACCGTGATCTCGAACGCCTCGTGCACGACCAACGCCCTCGCCCCGCTGGCCCTCGTCCTCGACGAGCTGGCCGGCATCGAGCACGCGTTCATGACGACCGTGCACGCCTACACGCAGGAGCAGAACCTGCAGGACGGCCCGCACCGCGATCCTCGCCGCGCCCGGGCGGCCGCGGTCAACATCGTCCCGACGACGACCGGCGCCGCCAAGGCGATCGGGCTCGTGCTGCCGCAGCTCGACGGCCGGCTGTCCGGCGACTCGATCCGGGTGCCCGTCCCGGTGGGCTCCGTGGTCGAGCTGAACGCGACCGTCGCCCGCGACGTCACCCGCGAGGACGTGCTGGCCGCGTACCGCGCCGCGGCGGCCGGGCCGCTCGCCGGGGTGCTCGAGTACTCCGAGGACTTCCTCGTCTCGTCCGACATCGTCGGGAACCCGGCGTCGTCGGTCTTCGACTCGCACCTGACGCGGGTCGACGGGAAGCACGTCAAGGTCGTCGCCTGGTACGACAACGAGTGGGGCTTCTCGAACCGCGTGGTCGACACCCTCGAGCTGATCGGGCGGTCGCAGGGCTGAGGCGGGAAGACGCAGGCCCGGACCATGCGGTCCGGGCCTTCGTGCTGCGGGTGCTCAGCCGACCGCCCTGGCACGGGCCGGCGGACGCGTCGTCACCACGAGTCGAAGGCGCGCTCCCACGCCTCTCGCACGTTCGCCAGCGCCTCTGCGCCTGAGAGCGACAACCGGGTCTGGTGCGCCAGGTCGTTGTGCCACTGGTCCTCCGGGGGCGGTGTGGCCAGGAACCAGGCATCGGGACGGTGGGCGAACGGTCCGTGGCGCACGAAGAGCCTCGCCGCCTCCGCATCGACGAGGCCTCGATCTGCCAGGTGCGCCAGGTCCCAGAGATCGCGGCTCGCTCGGCGCTCCACCCAGGCGGCGAGCTTCGCCGCCGCGAATGCCGGCCCGGTGAACGTGCGCATGCTCGCGGGAGGCGCGTCGGCGTAGCGCTGCTCGACCTCGCGCACCTCGGTGGGCCACGTGTACCCGGCCCCGTCGAGCACCTGGACGCGGATCGCCAGCCCGCCGGCGGTCAGGACGCTGGCCTGCGCACCGCGGGTGTCGAGCAGCGGCGGATCCCACGCCGGCCGGCCGTGGCTCCGCTGCACCCCACGACGCACGGCCCCCTCGATCGCCCGCAGCACGTCGGGCCGCGGGCCGAGCGCCAGCAGGTCGATGTCCTCGCTGAGCCGGCCGTCGGGGATGTGGGTGCGGGACAGCGCGGTCCCCCCGAAGAAGGTGAGGTCGTCCGTCGGGATCTCCGCCGCGAGCGCACCGAGCACATGGCTGATCAGGTGGTCCCGACGGACCTGACCGGCATCGGCACCGAACTGGGCCGCGACCCTCGCGACCTCGGGTCCCGCCAGCGTCACGAGACCAGCACCTCCGCCCGCCTGAGCGTCGCGACGCCTCGCGACGTCCGCGCGAGGTGCTCCAGCTGAGCCCTGTCCGCGCCCGACCAGAGCGCCCGGACGACCGCGGGGGTCTCCGGGTCGTCGGGGTACAGCCGGACGAGGTCGAGGAGCGTCTGCTCAGGGGTCGTCACGAGCGCCGACCCCAGGTCCAGCGACATGCGCTCGGCGTCGAGCGCGGAGGTGTCCCGCTCGACGAACCGCACCGTCGCCGGGCGGTCGGCCAACCGCACGGGGCGCCGACCGCCGACGGCCACGGCGACGGTCGCCGTCGCGACCGCCCGCGGGAGAGCGCCGAGCACGCGGGCGGCCGACATGCCCATGAGCACCGGATCCGGCGGCCCACCGCGCGCGACCGCCACTCCCATCGCCGCGGCCTCGAGCGACGGCAGCCACGTGTCCGGATCCGCCTCCGCGGGCACCTCGCAGTAGTAGCCGTACGCGAGCCGATGGACGACACCCTCGTGCTCCAACCGCCGGAGCGCGGCGCGCGGATTGGCGAACACGCCTTCCAGGTCCGCCGGACGGACGGTCCTCAGGGGGCGGCGGGCGATGACGCGACGTCCATCGGGCACGGCGACCTCCTGTTCGCGGTAGAACCCTGCAAAGTGTAGCTCAGGGGGATACGGAATGCAGGGTTCGGCTGCGCAAAGGCCCGCGGGACCCGCCTGACCGCCGCGGTCGCGCCCGAGCGGGTGAACTACGACGAAGGCCCGGACCGTGTGGTCCGGGCCTCCGTCACCGATCTGCATCGGCACTGTGTAGCGGGGACAGGATTTGAACCTGCGACCTCTGGGTTATGAGCCCAGCGAGCTACCGAGCTGCTCCACCCCGCGTCGGTGTCCCCCACCCTACGCGACCCGGGCGCCGGGACCTACTCGGGGCGCCCGGGCCTCGTCCGGGCCGGGGACAGCGCGCTGCCGGCGGCACCCCGCGCACAGGGCTGCTCCCGCGGAGAACGACGAAGGCCCGGACCGTGTGGCCCGGGCCTTCGTCACCGATCTGCATCGGCACTGTGTAGCGGGGGCAGGATTTGAACCTGCGACCTCTGGGTTATGAGCCCAGCGAGCTACCGAGCTGCTCCACCCCGCGTCGGTGATCACTACGTTACGCCAGGGTGACGGCCAGTCCAAATCCAGCCCCCGTGCCCTCGGTCACACCGGGCGTCCGCCGCGCGGCCCGCCGCGTCGAGGTCGGCGGTTCCGGCCGCTCGACCCCCGGCGCAACCGCCGACCTCGGGCGCAACCGCCGACCTCGCGCGAACCCGCCCGGCCCGGACGCGGCGGCGGGCCCGCTCCCCCGCTGGGGAACCGGCCCGCCGCCGTCGTGCGTGCGTCGCGGGCTCAGCCGCCCGAGCCGCCCAGCTCCGCGTCGGCCGCCGCGGCGTCCTCCAGGGCCGCCTGCAGCCGGGACTGCGCCTCGCCGTAGGCGGCGAAGTCGCCGTCCGCGAGCGCGGCCTGGCCGTCCTGGTACGCCTGGGTGGCCCGGTCGATCGCCTGCGTCAGCCGGGTCTGCGCGTCGGCCGCGCCGGCGCCCGTGTCACCCGTCGGGGCCGGAGTCGGCGCGGGCGTGGCGGTGCCGTCGCCCGTGCCGGTGTCGTCCCCGGTGTCCCCGCCCGTGTCGGGCGGCGTGATCTCGTTGCCGGCGTCGCCCGCGGACGTGCCGTCGTCGCCGCCGAACACCTGGTCCAGCGCCTCGTCGAGCGTGCTCGCGAACCCGATCTGGTCGCCGAACGACACCAGCACGCGCTGCAGCAGCGGGAACTGGGTGCCGCTCGCCGCCTGGACGTACACGGGCTGCACGTAGAGCAGGCCACCGCCGACCGGGAGCGTGAGCAGGTTGCCGCGGATGACCTGCGAGTCGCCGCGCGCCAGGATGTTCAGCTCGTTCGACACGTCCGGGTTGGACGAGAAGTTGTTGTTCATCTGGTTCGGGCCCGGGACCGTGGAGTCGCGTGGCAGCTCCAGCAGCCGGATCTTGCCGTAGCCCTCCGCCGGTTCGCCCTCGGCCGACCCGGCCTCGGCGTCCACGGCGATGTACCCCGTGAGCACGTCACGGGCGTTGCCGCCCGCGGGCACGTACGTGGACATCAGCGAGAACGTGGCCGCGTCCTGCGTCGGCATCTCGAGCGTCAGGTAGTACGGCGGCTGCGCGACGCTCTGGCCGGAGGCCGTCGGGTCGTTCGGGGTGCGCCACGCGTCGTTGCCGGAGAAGAACTGGCCCGGGTCGGTCACGTGGTAGGTGCCGAGCAGGGTGCGCTGCACCTTGAACAGGTCCTCGGGGTACCGGATGTGGCTCATGAGCTCGGAGCTGATCTCGGACACCGGCTCCAGCGAGGTGTCGAAGACGTTGCTCCAGGCCTGCAGGACCGGGTCGGAGGCGTCCCAGGCGTACAGCGTGACGCTGCCGTCGTAGGCGTCGACCGTGGCCTTCACCGAGTTGCGGATGTAGTTGACCTTCTCGGGCTGCAGGGCCGCGATGGTGGTCGACGTCTCGGTGAGCGAGTCCACCGTGGCGTCCTCGAGGGACTGCGCCGCGGCGTACGGGTACTGGTTCGACGTCGTGTAGCCGTCGACGATCCACTTGACCCGCCCGTCGACGACCGCGGGGTACACCCGGCCGTCGAGCGTGAGGTACGGCGCGACCTTCTGGACGCGGTCGACGGGGTCGCGGTCGTAGAGGATCTGCGACTCGGCCGTCACGCGGTCGGAGAACAGGATCTGCTCGGAGCCGAACTTGATCGAGTAGAGCAGCTTGCTCCAGAACGTCCCGATCTCCGGGCCCGCCGAGACCTCGTCGGTCGGGAACGAGGTGTTCACCGCGCCGCCCGACTCGTCGTCCGGGTAGTCGAGCTCCCACTCGGAGCCCTCGGGCGCGCCGACGATCGAGTAGCTCGGCGAGCTCTGGCCGAAGTAGATCCGCGGCTCGTACTCGCCCATCTCGCCGGACGACGGGATGCCGCCCTCCCAGAACTCGGGCGCGCCGCTCGACGTGGTGGTGTTGCCGTACGCGGCGACGACGCCGAACCCGTGGGTGTACACGGTCGCGTCGTTCGTCCAGTTCCGGCGCTGGGCGTCCAGGCCGTCCAGGTCGAGCTCGCGGACCGCGATCACGGTGTCGCGGCTCTCGTCGGCCACGTCGTACCGGTCGACGGACAGGGTGTCGGGGAACGAGTAGAACCCGCGGATCTGCTCGAGCTGGCGGAACGAGTCCGACACGACCTGCGGGTCGAGCAGGCGGATCGAGGCGGTGGTCTCCGCGTCCTCGCGCAGCGCGCCCGGCTCGGCGGTGACGCTGGCGTTGTAGTCGCTGGTCTCCACGTCCTCGAGGCCGTACGCCGCGAGGGTGGCGTCGATGTTCCGCTGGATGAACTCCGACTCCGCGTCCTGCTGGTTCGGGTTCACCTGGAACCGCTGGACGACCGCCGGGTAGATCCCGCCGATCGCGACCGCGCTCACGATCATCAGGCCGACGCCGATGGCCGGCAGCCGCCAGGTGCCGCGCACCGCGGTGACGACGAACATGACGGCCACGAGGAGCGCGACGCCCGCCAGGATGCTCTTGGAGGGGATGACCGCGTTGACGTCGGTGTACGAGGCGCCGGCGAACCGGTCGCCCTCCTGCGTCAGGATCGAGTAGCGGTCGAGGAAGTAGTTGGCCGCGATCAGCACCATGAGGACGGCGGCGATCACCGAGAGGTGCACCCGGGCGGCGCGCGTCATGCGCGGGGTGCCCGAGGACCCGCCGACCCGGAACCCGCCGTACAGGTAGTGCGTGGCGACGGCGGCGATGCCGGCCAGCACCGTGACGGCCATGAGGAAGCTGACGATGAACCGCATGCCCGGCAGCTGGAACATGTAGAACGACAGGTCGAGGCCCCACTGCGGGTCCTCGCGACCGACCTCGGTGCTGTTCATCCAGAGCTGGATCGAGCTCCACTGCTGGGAGGCCGCGATGCCGGCGAACAGGCCGAGCACCGCGGGACCGGCGACGAGCACGACGCGGCGCAGCGGCTCGACGGCCTCGCGGTACGCGTCGAGGCTGGCCTGCTCCTGGTTGGACGGCGCGTAGACGGGCCGGGTGCGGTAGCCGATGGCGAGGCTGGAGAACACGGCCCCGCCCATGACGAGCAGGCCGGCGACGAACAGCGCGCCGCGGGTGAGCCACTGGGTCCAGAGCACCTGGGAGAAGCCCAGCTGGTCGAACCACAGGACCTCGGTCCAGAACTGGGCGAGCAGCAGCACGGCCACCACGACCAGGGCGAGCACCACGACGGTGATCGCGAGCGGGCTGGGCCGACGACGGCCGGCGGCGCCTCTCGGTGGCCGGGGCGGACGTGGCCCCCGGGGCTGGCGGGCGGACGGGTTGGCGAAGGTCACGGCCTTGAGGTCCTCGTCGTCGGGTACGGATCGCGCGTGCACGCGCCTTCCAGCACGCGCACGATCAGCACAACGCGCCAGGTGGGCCCCAGTTTCCCACAGCCCGCGCCCCACGCACCCGTGCCGGGTGCCGACGGCACCGCGGCGCGCGGGTGCGAGGATGGCGCCCGTGACGCAGACCCCGGACACCCCCGCCAGCACCCCCGCCCAGCGCGCCCTCGCGGCGGCGGTCGTCGAGATCGAGCGGCACGTCGCCACCGGCGGCTGGGACGGCCCCGTGCGGGTGTTCGCCCTGGTCCGGACCCAGGCCGCCCTCGACGCGGAGCCCGCGCTCGCCTCGCAGCTGCCGCCCGACGTGCTGGCCGCCGCGGCCGCCGACCCCGACCACCTCACCTCGGTGGAGCAGGAGGGGCTGCCCGCGAGCGACGACCTGGAGGGCCTGCTCGGCGCGATCGCCTGGCCCGAGGGCGTCGACGGCGCCGCGCTCACGGTCGAGCGGATCGTGCTGCCGCCGGAGGCCGAGGAGGGCCTGCCCGAGGACCCCGACGCCGCGCTGGCGGCGCTGCTCGCGCACCCGCAGCGGCAGGACGTGCGGCTCGCCGTCGGCGTGCTGCGCGGCGGGCCGTCGTGGTGCGCGGTGCGCCAGCGCGCCGAGGACCGGGACGACGCCGTGGGCCAGGGCGAGGACGTCGTGCCCGGGCTGGTCGAGGGGCTGCGGGCGACGTTCGCCTGAGTCCCCCGGGGGGCTCAGCCCGCGTCCGCCGCCGTGCAGGTCGGCAGGTCGCCGGCCTCCCCCGCGCCGATCGCCTCGACGGCCTCGCGCGCTTCGTGCAGCGTCGCGATCCTGACCACCGTCAGCCCGTCCGGGACGTGCCCGACGACCTCGTCGCAGTTGTCCGCGGGCGCGAGGAACCACTCGGCCCCGTCCCGGAGCGAGCCGGCCATCTTCTGCCGGATGCCGCCGATCGGGCCGACCGCGCCGTTGAGGTCCATGGTCCCGGTGCCGGCGATGACCTGGCCGTTCGCCTCGTCCTCGGGCGTCAGCTTGTCGATGATCCCGAGCGCGAACATCGTGCCCGCGCTTGAACCGCCGATCTGGTCGATCCGGATGGACACGTCCACCGGCGGGTCGAACGTCGGGTCGATGTACACGCCGAGCTGGCTGCCGGAGCCGTCCTCGCGGGCGCCCGTGACGACGTCGAGGTCGACCTCCGAGCCGTCGCGCTGCACGCCGAGCGTGACCGTCGTCCCGGGGTCGGTCTCGTCGAGGAGGTCGATGAGCTGGCCGTACGAGGTGAGGGCCGTCCCGTCGTAGGACAGGAGGACGTCACCCTCCTCGACGACGCCCTCCGCGCCCGAGCCCTCGACCGCGTCGTGCACCGTGAGCGTGACCGGGACGGTGTAGCCCAGCTCCTCGAGCGCGGCGACCGTGGCGTTCTCCTGCGAGGACACCATCTGCGCCTCGTTCTGCTGGTCGAGCTGCTCCTGGGTCGCGTCCTGCGGGAACACCGACTCGACCGGCAGCACCCGCCGCGAGGGGCTCAGCCAGCCCTGCAGCACGCCCAGCACGCTGGACGGGTAGCCCGGGCCCCCGGTGGTGGACACGGTGGTGAGCCGCAGCTGCCCGGTCGAGTCGTAGGTCTCGGCGCCGTCGACCGTGATGAGCGCCTGGCCGTCGTGCTCGCCGAGGGTGTCGAGCGTCGGACCGGGCGAGTTGACCGCGTACGGCACCGGCATCAGCAGCAGCACCACGAGCAGCACCGCCGTGAGCAGGACGCCGCCGGACAGCAGCGCGGCGCGCCGGGTCACCGGCGCGGCGGGCTCGGCGACGTCCTCGGTCGACGCGGCGGGGTCCGAGGGGGTTCCGGGCTGGGCGTGCACCGGACGATCATGCCGCACGGACCCGTGAGGGTGGCGTGCGCCCTCAGCGAACCGGGGGTGACGACCGGGTCCCGGTGCGCGGGGGTGTGGTTACGGTGGCACCACGACGAGCCCGGGAGCACCGAGATGACCGACGACCCCACCGCGCGCCAGCCCGGCGAGCCCTCCGACGGCGCCGCCTGGGAGCAGATGCTGCGCCAGATGTTCGGCCCGGGCGCGGACGAGGCGCTGCGCCAGATGCGCGAGCAGGGCCTCGACCCCGCGGAGATGGCCCGCGCGTCCGGCCTGCCCGACGACCCGATGCTGATGAACCAGGTGATCGCCCAGGTCCAGCGGATGCTGTCGTCCAGCGGCGACGGCCCCGTGAACTGGGACGTCGCCCACGACATGGCCCGGCAGCAGGCGGTCAGCGGCGGCGACCCGACCCTCAGCCCGGCCGAGCAGCGCCAGGCGACCGAGGCGCTCGGCGTCGCGGAGCTGTGGCTGGACGCGGCCACCGACCTCCCGCCCGCCGGCGGGCACGTCCGCGCCCTGTCCCGGTCCGAGTGGGTGGAGCAGACCCTGCCGACCTGGCGCACGCTGACCGAGCCGGTGGCGACGTCGATGTCGACGGCCCTGGCCGCGACGCTCGCCGACCAGCTGCCCGAGGGCATGGACCTCCCGCCGGGGTTCGGCGCCGGCGGCCTCGACCCCGCCGCGATGATGCGCCAGCTCGGCGCGCTCGTGTTCGGCATGCAGGTCGGCCAGGCGGCCGGCTCGCTGTCCCGCGAGGTGTTCGGGCTCACCGACGCGGGCCTGCCGCTGGTGGCCGAGCCCGCGACCGCGCTGGTGCCGGGCAACGTCGCCGCGTTCGCCGACGGCCTGGAGATCCCGCTCGAGGAGGTGCGGCTGTTCCTCGCGCTCCGCGAGGCGGCGCACGCCCGGCTGTTCACCCACGTCACCTGGCTGCGCGGCCACCTGCTCGCGGCCGTCGACGCCTACGCCCGCGGCATCACCATCGACGTCGAGAGCCTCGAGGAGTCGGTGCGGGCCATCGACCCGACGGACCCGGCCGCCCTCCAGGGCGCGCTGTCGTCCGGGGTGTTCGCCCCGCAGACCACGCCGGAGCAGCAGGCCGCGCTCGCCCGGCTGGAGACCGCGCTCGCGCTGGTCGAGGGCTGGGTGGACGAGGTCGTCGCCACGGCCGCGCTCCCCCACCTGCCGCACGCCGTCGCCCTGCGCGAGATGATCCGTCGCCGCCGCGCCGCCGGCGGGCCCGCCGAGCAGACGTTCGCGACCCTGGTCGGCCTGGAGCTGCGGCCCCGCCGGTCGCGGGACGCCGCCGCGCTGTGGGCGCGCATCGCCCGCGAGCAGGGGCCGGAGGCGCGCGACGCCGTGTGGGACCACCCCGACCTGCTGCCGACCGCCGAGGACCTCGACGACCCGGCGGGGTACGCCGGGCGGCGGGCCGCGGCCGAGGGCGAGCACGCGGACCTGGACCGGGCGCTGGCGGAGATCCTCGGCGAGGGCCCCGGCGACGACGGTGCCGCGAGCGGTCCGGCGGACGGCGAGCCGGGGACGCCCCCCGGCGGCGACCAGCCGGCCCGCTGAGCCGGTCCGGACCCCGGGGCGGTCAGTCCGCCTCGGGGTCCGCCACGTCCTCCTCGGCGCCGGGTGCCTCCCCGGCGTCGCCGCCCTCCCCCGGCGCGCGCTCCGCGAACGAGTAGCCCTCGAGGAACCCGCGCGCCCGCTCGGTGCGCGGGTAGGCCTCGAGCTCGGCCCAGAACTCCGGGCCGTGGCCGGCGTGCAGCAGGTGGGCGAGCTCGTGCAGCAGCACGTAGTCGGTGACCCACGGGGGCATGCCGCGCAGCCGGTCGGACAGCCGGATGCTGCCGTCCCCGACGCTGCACGAGCCCCAGCGCCGTCCCTGGTTGCCGGACCACCGGACGCTCGACGGCACGGCGCGGCCGCCCAGGTAGCGCTGGCTGAGCTCGGCGGCACGGCGCACGAGCTGGTCGTCGGACGGGCGGCGCCGCTGCTCCTGGGTGGCGAGCCGGTCGAGCATCCGGCGCACCCACTCGCGCTCCTGCGCCCGGGTGAACCGGGCGGGGATGGCGACGATCGTCCGGCCGCCCTCGCGGTAGGCGGTGACGGTGCGGGACCGGCGGCGGGAACGGCGCACCTCGACCGGGCCGAGCCGCGGGTCGCCGTCGGCGGCGCCGTCGGGCGCGGGGGTCGCGGCGGGCCCGCTCGCGGCGTGGGCGGCGGAGGCGGGGCGCGGGGCGGCGGC
>NZ_JAHVCI010000021.1:0-68333 GCF_019265565.1 Cellulomonas sp. PS-H5 | reverse complement strand
GGGGGGGGTAACCGGCCCGCCGCGCAGCGGCGCACTCGTCGCACCATCCGCGTGCGGCGACATCACTCCCACCTCCTGACGACCGGGCCTGCCCTGCCCGACATGAACGAAGTGTGGCCCCCACCACAGCGCTGAGTGTCAGCACCGCAGGCCTAGGTGGTGGCCGGCTGGGTGGTCAGGGATCGCCGCGGTGTCGCCGCAGCCCGTTCCCGAGCGGCTAGGTAGGTGGATCCGTGTGCCAAGTTGGACAGGCTCGCGTTCGGCCGCCTGTGGTTCCTGTCGCCGCTGACGGTGTGCTTGGCAGCGCGCGCGGGCCGAGGCACCCGGCTTCCGTATTGCCCCCACTGGGCCGGCGCCTCATCCGCTCGCCTCACCGAACGACCCTCACGCGTCGGCTGTCAGAGCCAGGATGGGGGCGTGGCGATCACCTGGACCCGTTTGCACGAGCGCCTCGGCATCGAGGCCCGTCCCTTGACCTACGACGACATTCGCGCCGCGGTCGACCAGCAGCTCGACGAGGACGCGCAGCTGGAGTGGAAGGGCCACCGGCCCTCCAGCGAGGGCGAGCGGGTCGAGCTCGGCAAGGATCTGGCCGCGATGGCCAACTCCGGTGGCGGGCTGATCGTGTTCGGCGTCGGGGAGGAGACCCGCGACGACGGCTCCAAGATCCCCGTGCACACCGACGTCGCACTCGACGAGCACGCCGAGCAGCAGGTCCGATCAGTCGCCTGGGGTCGCGTCCGGCCGATCATCGCCGGCGTCGAGATCGAGCAGCTCGAGAACCCGGGTGAGCCAGGCCGCGGCGTCCTGGCGGTCTGGGTACCGCCGAGCCCCGATGCCCCGCACTTCTACGAGAAGGACGGCCAGCCGCCGGCCGCGCCCTGGCGCGACGGCCCGCATATCGCGAACCTGCGGGAGCGGGAGATCGAGCGTGCTTACCGCGACCGGTTCCGCCGGCAGGACGACGCGGCTTCCGCGCTCGACCGGCTGGTGGAAGGCGCGAGCCGTCGACTCGCGTTCCGAGGCCCGTACGGCGGGCGCTGGACCATCGTGGCCGCGCGACCGCTCAGCGGCCCGCCCCTCGGCTTTCGGCCGCCCGACCGCGCAGTCGTCCAGACCGTGGTCGAGGACGTGGAAGCGCGCGAGCGCGCGATCTTCGTAGGCCGAGATGCCTTGGGCTCCGGATTCGCTTCGCAGGTTGACCACAACCCCGGCGTGGGCCTGAGGCGCTGGTCCTTCGTCGTCCGTGGCCACAACGAGCCGAACGACGGCCTCGCCAGCTGGACCCTGTGCGAGATGCATCACGACGGCTCGACGGTCCTGGCCTTCGGCTCGGGTGAACCCGGGGTCGGCGTGGACCAGCGGCCGTACCTCAGCCACGAGCAGGTCGAACACACCGTGGGATCGGCCGTCGCGCTCGCCCGATCGTGGACCGCAGCGCTGCGCACCTCGGGGCCGATCAGCATGCGCGCAACCGTGCACAACTCGCATGACGGACCGTTCTGGCTCGCTCCCGCCAGCAGGCGCGGCGGCGTCTCCACGGCCCGAGCGGTGTCGGACCCGGTGACCCGTGTCGAGCCGGTCGACAGCATGCTCGGTGCGCGCGACGACCTCTTGACCGACCTCGAGGTGGCTCACGACCTGGTGCGAGGGATCATCAACCAGTTCGGCGTCGACGCCGTCGTGACGATCAAGAGCGCCGGCTGAGCCCGACGACCCGGCAGGAGCGACGCCCCGCATCGCGTCACCTGGCGAGTCCCGCCAGCTCCTGCCATGCGCGCGATGCTCGCCCCGACGGCGCCCGCGACGTGACGTGCCACGGCCGACAGGTCGCGCACGGGTGCACCGCGACGACCATCCGCCGTCCACGCGCACGCTGACGCCGGCGTAAGAACTCGAGCGCGCGCGCCGCGGCGCGCGGCGTCGGGTACGCGATCTTGCTGCAGAAGGTCACGAGGCTGCTCGCATGGGCGCAGGGCACGCGCCGGCTCACAACCGGTCCGCACCAGGGCCTGCCTCATCTGCGCGGCGCGGGAAGGGCCCGAAGCCCCGGACGGTCCCAGCCTAGCCACCGGCCGACGCCGGGAGGTTTCACCCGTGCCTCAACGCCCCTGGTCGCGCGAGGATGACCGTGCTGGCGGACCAACGGGGGTGCGGCATGACAGCAAGCACATGGACGCTGGCGCACGTGGTGCTCACCAGCACCTCGTCCCCGACGCCCGCCCCAACCGCCCCCGGCGCAGCCGCGACCGGCACCGGAGCAGGCTTCGTCTCCGGAGCCGGGTTCCTGGCCTTCGCGTTCGGTGCGTTCCTCGTCGTCGCCGGCACCTACGTCCTGCTGCGCCTACGAGGCAAGGAAGGACCCGTCACGCTCGTGCGCGTGATGGCCCTGATGTTCGTCGTCGTCGCCGCGGTCGTCCTCGCGTTCGGGTCCGTCGCCAGCGAGACCAAGACGGCCGCGTTCACCGTCCTGGGCACCATCGCCGGTTACCTCGCAGCCTCCCGAACCCCTGGCACGACCAAGACCGTCCGCGACACCACCACCGGCGTCGAAACCACCACCCGGCGAGACGTCACCTGACGTTGTGCTGCTCGGTCAGCACGCTAGGTGGGGCATGCACTCCTTGGACGTCCATCTTCGTTGGACGTCCAACTTCGTTGGACATTCACGCGGCGCTAAGAGGACCAGCCTCCGGAACCTTCGGCGACGACGTCGTGCGTATCGATGCTCCAGGAGTAGACCAACGGCCCGCTGTAGCTGCCGGTCGGCTCCTGGTTCCAGCCCCAACGCGCCTTGGCGGGGTCCAGCGTCGCGCTCACCGTGACCTCGATGCGATCCGCTCCCGCAGGCACCAGGAACACGTACGTGTACGCCTGCGGGTCCCAGCTCGTCGCGGGGTGCGGCACACCGTTGACGGTCGCGACCGCATCGGCAGCGGTCAAGGCGTGTGCGGAGGTCGTGCTGGCAGCCTTCAGCTCCAGACGGAAGAACTCCTGCCCGTCCGGCGCCGGGCCGTCATCCCAGGCAGCGACCGACCAAGCAGCGCTCGTCCCATACGGATCGTCCAGATACCCGCGCCAGGAGGTGACGTCCTCACCGCTCGCGCTCAGAGCCTTCGGTGACGCCTTGCTCGCGGTCACGGTCCCGCGCCGCGCCGTACCAAGACGCTCGGACAGACCGTCGTCGTCGACCTCGCCCGTCAACAGGTCGATCCGCTGAACTACCTCACCGGTCGTGGCCGCCAGGACCACCTCGGCGCCGTCCGGGATCGACATCGTGAGGGTCATGGTGCCGGTCTGCACACCGACACCAACCGCCTCGGTCGCCTCGGCAGACACGACCCCGTCGACCAGCACCTCGTAGGTCGAGATGTCCCGCTCGCGGGAGATCTCCAAAGCGATCGACACCAGCTCCTCACCGTCGGCAGCCCGCAGGTCCGAGCCGCCGACCACGACGAACGCGGGCACAGAGACCGACGCGACGTGCACCGTCCCCGCCGGCGTCGACATCGAAGCGCCGACCGCACGGACCGGATCCATCTGTCCCGAGGCGGCATCGGCGCTCGCCCAGCTCTCCTCGAGCACCGGCAACCCCGCCACCCAGGCGTCGTAGTCATCGCTGATCGCATCAGCGCGGCCGCGCAGCCACTTCAGCGCGGAAGGCTGCTTGTCCGACGGGATCGCGGGGTAGCTCGACAGCCCGATCCAGTACTTCTCCCCCCGGACCTTCATCATCTCGCCGTACGGCTGGTCCTCGGAGAACGTCAGGCTCAACGCACCCGCGACCGTCGGGTAGGTGCAGGTCCCCGACGAGTGGCTGTCGCCCTGCAGCTCGAGCCCGAGCCGCTTGCCGAGCGCCTCCGGCTTCCCGAACAGCCGCTCGCACGCCGTCACCATCTGGTCATCCGACCCACGGGTCAGCTCCCAGAAGCCGGCACCACCGCCACCAGAACACGCGCAGGTCGCGGCAACCAGCACGGCAGCCACACCTCCGCCGATCGTCCTCGACAACTTCGTCGTCACTCATCGCTCCACGGCGCCTGGGCCGCTACCGACACGCGTTCGCCGCGCGCGGTGGCAGCTAGTCCTACCCCCGCGCCTACGGTCCCACCGAGGTCACCACCTACCGCGCGCGCACTCTCCACCCTGAGGGGAACCCACCAGGCGCGCGAGCAGCGATGCCGCCCGGAGCATCCTGAAGACCCGGCCGGCCCTGCCCGGAATGCACGAAGCGTGTCCCCCACCACAGCGCTGAGTGTCGGCACCACAGGCCCAGGTGGTGGCCGCCTGGGTGGTCAGGGATCGGCCCGACGGCACCCCGAGCCGGTCCCACGGGGCTAGGTAGGTGGACCCGTGTGCGAAGTTGGACAGGCTCGCGTGCAGCCGCGGTGGTTCCTGTCGCCGCCGACGGCGTGCTGAACAGCGCACGCGGGCCGAGGCGCCCGGCTTTCGCATTGCCCCCGCTCGGTCGGGCGCCTCAGCCGCTCGTCTCGCCGAACGGCCCTCGCGCGACCGTCCAGGGCCCTTCGCCGGCGGCGAGGTCACATCACGAGCACCGGCTGAGCTCGACCACTGGGCGTCGAGTCATCACGGACGGCCACTCACCCGGCAACACTCAGGTGCGCCCACCCGCGAAGATGCCGGCGTGCCAGAGTCGCGCCGTCCCCCCGAGCCGGACGCTCCTCCCCCGGCGCGGTCGACCGACGGCCGGCACCCGCGGACGCCAAGGCGGCGCGTGTCCTTCCTGCTGCCGGGTGGCACCCTCGCCGCCGTCGACGCCCGCGTCGACCAGCTCCACCTCAGCGACCGCGACGAGTACCTCAACACGCTCGTCGAGGCGTACACACGCGACAGGCCGCCCCTGAGCGGGGCTCCCCTGCCCGACTACCCTGCGTGCGAGCACGTCACGGCCACCATCCCGATCCCCCTCGCGAGCATCCTGCTGCGGCGCGCTCACGCGATCGACGCCCGGACCCCCGGCCTGCTCCGCTCGCTCGTCCTGGCGGACCTCGCCGCAGCACGACGTCGCGAGCAGATGCCGTGAGCCCAGCGCCAAGTCAACGATCAAACGGCAACACGCCGCGTCAGTTTCTGTTTCTGCACGTCTCTGTGCGGTTAGGTAGGCGCATGAGCATGAAGCGCGGACACGGCGGTCGCCCGTCCAAGGGGCCCCGCGACCAGTTCACGGCTCGCCCCGCTCTGCCGGTCGGCGAGGCAGTTCGAGCCCGCGCCGCGGAGCTCGGCTACGAGCTCTCAGACTTCGTGACCCTCCTGCTCGCCCGTGAGGTGGGCATGGAGGAGTATGCCCCGGCGCCGAAGCACGACACGGCGCAGGGCGTTCTCCTGGAGAGGGGGGCTGCGCGACTGGCGAAGTCCGCCTAGCCAAAAAAAGACCGCCCCCGGAGGGGCGGTCTTCGTGAGTCCTCGGTCCTTCACCCTTCAGCTTGGCGGCGGGGCGGTGATGGGCCTCAGAGAGACGATCCCCGAATCGGGGTTCGTCCCGTTCTCATATGAAGTTGGGAGTCACTGTACCCGTGCGCCCTGCTTTGGCGCACCCACACGCCGGTGACACGCCGACGCGTGCGGGTGAACGCCACCCTGGTGCGACCACGCCACCCCCCGCTTTCCGCGGTGCCAGAGACGACGTCTCTGCAGGTCACGACCTTGACGCGCTGCTCTTCGAGCCCGCGTCCTGGTTCGCGATCGACGCCCAGAACCGGAGAGTCCCCGGCGTGTCGCCTGCCACCCTCGACGACGCCCTGGCCCTGGTCGGCCGCGGCGCCGTGGCCACCGTCGTCGGCCGGCTGCGTCCCGAGGTCCGCGCCGTCGACGTCGACCTCACCGGCGACGTCGCTGCGTTCGCCGTGGACACGATCACCGACTGGTGCCGGGCCCGCGGCCTGTGGCACCTGGTCCGCGCCTCCGGCGGCGCCGACGGCCGCGCGCACGTCCTGGTCGTACCGGGTGTCCACCTCGACGCCCTCACCGCGTTCATCGCCGAGCTGCGCGCGGAGTTCCGCATCGGCCCGCGGAGCGTCGACCTGCGACGCCAGGTCCGCCCGCTGTCCGCTCCGCACCGCCGCCGCGGCGCCACTCCCCCGCCCTCCGGCGCCGGCGCCGCCCTCGTCGAGCTCGCCCGCACGCTCGAGGCGCTGCCCGAGCGGATCACCGCCCGCCGGCGGGCCCACAGGGCCGAGGTCGTCCCGCTGCACGGCCCCGACGCCGCCCTGATCCCCCGCCGGCGCCCCCGCCGGCAGCTGCCCGAGGTCTGGGCGGCGTACCTCGACCGCGGCCGCGCCGCCGCACGCGCCGTCGACCGCGACCCCTCCACCCGCTCCCAGATCGAGCTGGAGGCCACCTTCCAGCTCGTCATCGCCGGCTACGGCGAGGACGAGGCCTGGCAGGCCGTCCACACCAGCGCCCGCACCGCGTTCACGAAGTCCAAGCGCAACGGCCGGCGCTGGTGGTGGCTGCTGTGGAACCGCGCCGTGCTGGACGCCGACACCTGGCTCGCCGAGCGCCGCGCCCAGAACGCCGGCGACCCACTGCCGGCCACCCTGCGCGCACGCGCGCACCTCGAGTCGGCCTGGCGGTCCTGGCCTGCCACGACCCGGCAGACCGACTACGAGATCGCCGCCGTCCTGATCGAGCGCATGGAAGCCCTCGGAGACACCGAGCTGCGCATCCCACAACGCGAGCTCCTGCTCCTGTGCGCGGTCGGGTCCCGCACCACGATCCGGGCCAGCCTGCCCCGCCTGGTCGACGCCGGCCTGATCACCGTCGAGGCGACGTACGCCCCCGGCACCACCGACACGAGCGACACCATCCGCCTCGCCGAGCGCTTCATAACCGAACCGCACGACACCGAGGGTGCTGCTGTGTCGGCCACTGGCCCACATAGGTTTCAACCCCCCCAGCCGCGACCGCCCCTCCCCCAGAGGCTCTCCCTCGGCCTGACGGCCGCCCAGCTCCTCCAGAGGCTCCAGGCCGGGCCGCCCTCGGGAACCACGACCACCGACCTCCTGCGGGCCGCCGGGCTGCTGACCGCGCCGGACGACGAGCCCACCGCCGGGCAGCTCCGCGCAGCCCGCGCCCACCTGCGCGTGCTCGCCGGGCACGGCCTCGCTCGAGGAGACGAGCACGGCCTGTGGCACGCGCTGCCACCGAGCGGGCAGGCGGAGGAACTGGTGCAGGTCGGATCCCTGCTGACGGCCCGCAAGGCCCGCGCCGTGGCACAGGAGCGCCGCGAGTTCCGCGACACCGTCGACGTCGACCGACGCCGTGAACGGTGGCGACGGCAGCGGGACGCCGCCCGTCAGCGCGCCGCCAAGGCCAGGCGCGCACGGCAGCACCAGTGGTGGTCGACCCTCGACCCCGACGAACAACGCCAACGGCAGCAGGCCGCCGCCGCGGCGTTCCTGCGGCTGTCCCCCGCCGAGCGCGCCGCACGCAAGCACGCCCTGGCCAGCGACCGCTCGCGCGCCGGCGAGCACGAGCGCACCCGCTACGACCAGTGGCTCAACGACACGGCCCCCGAAGAGCTCGAACGTCGGTCACAGGAGCGCGCCCTGTGGTTCGCCGGCCTGCCGGCACACGAACGCGCGCAGCTCGTCATGGACTGGAACCTGCACCGCTCCAGCTGGAACCTCCCCCACGCGCTACGCGTCATCGAAGGCACCCCGCCGCCGCAGACCAGGCGGCTCCCCGAGGACGAGCTGCTGCGCCGACCGGCGACCACCGTCGAACAGCAGGTCCTGTTCGACGAACCGCCCACGCGCAGACGGCCCGGTCACGCCGTCGCCTAGGCCCCCTGCGCCTCGTGCGCCGAACAGCCGTGAGGTGGCCCCTGAACTGCGAGAGGATCGCGTCATGCCGACCTCGAAGCACCGCCGCAAGAGGAAGCCGCGACCCAGGACCACCACCCGGCAAGGGGTCCAGGCTCCCCCGCTCCCACCCGGGACGCTCGACCTCACCGGGTTCGCGGAGCCCGGACCGGGTCACCACGGTCGGGTGATCCCCGCGCCGATCGACTCGTTCGGGCCACACGACGACCAGGCGCGCGCGTTCATCGCACGCGTCGCGACCGCGACCAGCGCCGAGTGGATCGCAGCAGGCGACTTCGGGGAGTCCAGCGGGACCTCAGCGCAGATCGCGCGGTTCAAGGGGCCGCGTGATCGCGTCGACCAGGTGACCAGGACCAACCTGCCCGAGGTCGCTTGGTACCTGGAGGACTTCGACGTCGAGGAAGCGCACTTCAGGTGGGCGCCGCCACGGTCCGAGGACGCCGAGCTCGCTGCTGCCGCTCTGGCCGCGATCGTCGCTCAGGACTGGATCGCCAGCGAGGACTACCAGACCCTGACCGCGGCCGCCCGAAGCGTCGGGTGGCTCCCCTCCGACACCGCCTGAGCCCGCGCCGGGCGAGGTGCCGGTGCGAGAGGCAGGTCGCAGGCGCGTCAGGTGATCTTGCTGACCAGGCGTGCCGGCAGCGGCCGGCCCTCGACGCTGATGGCGCTGTCCCTCAGCCCGATCCGTTCTCTCGGCCGTCCCCCATAGGGCCCATCCCGGGCCCCGCCCGTACCATCGCCATCATGTCGTGCCCAGCGGGGCGCCACGCGCCGTTAATTACTTACGTACGTAATGCTGCACTGGGTCGACCGTCGGGTGCCGTGCTTACCAGAGCGCCCACGAGTGGCCGCGACGCCAGCGTTAAATACTTACGTACGTATTGCCGTACGTCAGGGCCTACGTACATCCGTACAGCCGTGCTACCATACGTACGGCGGTATGGCTGGACGTCCGTCCATCTGGCCGCCCTGGGGGCGGTACGGCGCGCCTTACGGCTGCGACGCCAGACGACGGAGAGGATGCGAGGCATGCCGACGATCACCGCGCTTGCGAACCAGAAGGGTGGCGTGGGGAAGACCGCCACGACCTGCAACTTCGCGGCGGCGCTGACGGACCTGGGCCGGCGCGTGCTGGTCCTAGACCTTGACGCCCAGGCGAACTCCACCGAGACGCTGGACGCGGTCGGGGAGTACGACATGTACGACGTGCTGCGATCCGAGGAGACCGGCGTCATCGGTGACGCGATCGTCGAGACCGCGTGGCCCGGGGTGAGCGCCGTGCCCGGGAGCAAGAGGCTGTCGCTGTTCGAGCAGGAGTCCCTGATGACTCCGGAGCACCGGCTCAAGAACGCGATGTGGCAGGCGTCCGGGCTCGAGGAGTTCGACGACATCCTCATCGACTCCCCGCCGAGCCTGGGTCGGCTGACCCTGAACGGCCTGATCGTCGCCGATCGGGTGGTCATCCTCACCGAGCTCGAGCCGTACTCGATCCGCGGCGTGGGGGAGTTCATCGAGACCCTGAGCGCGGTGCGCCGCAACCCGCAGCTGAACCCCGCGCTGCGTCTGGCCGGGATCATCGTCAACAAGGCCAAGCTCAACACGATCGAGCACCAGGAAGGCCTCAAGGAGCTGAAGGCCGCGTTCGGCACCGACGTCGTGCGCTCGCCCTACCTGCGCGCCTCGACGGTCGTCCCAACCAGCGCCGGCGCGCACAAGCCTGTCTCGAAGATGCGCGGCCCGGTCGCCGCGGCGATCGCCGAGGACTACGCCCGCCACGCCAAGTGGCTCGTCGAGGAGGTGGCCTGAGATGGCAACGACCGAGCGGCGCCCGTCCCTGGTGCGGGCACCCGAGTCCCGCAACCTCGTCGAGGACCTGGTCGCCACGCACACGCCCGCCCCTGACTCCGCGACCAGCCCGCCGGCGCCGAAGGCTCCGAGAGGTCAGGCCGCCGTCGCCGAGCCGAAGCAGGAGCGGGCGTCAGCAGCCGCCGTGCCTCCCGGCCTTGCCCAGCCTGCAGCCGTCGCCGCCGCAGCGCCGGCGGCCCCGAAGGCGCGCGGCGCGAGCCGCCAGGGCGCGGTCGAGGAGCCGGCCGCGCCGTCGTACCGCCGTGGCCCCGGGCGGCCGCGGAACGAGCGGATCATGCGGCCCTTGACCACGACGATCGAGATCGGCCTGCGCGCCCGCGTCGACGCCTACGCCCAGGAGCACAACGCCAAGTTCGTTGACGTGCTCGACCAGGCGCTCCGTCTGGCCCTGGACGTCTGGGAGGGCAAGACCGCCATCGTCGAGGACCAGGACGACCAGACCGCCGCCGGCTGACTCCCGGCCGGCCACACCAACGCCGAGAGCCGCACCCCGCCGTCAGCCGCACTGACCAAGGAGCGTTCCTCATGGACCCGTCGCTGCTGACAGTCACCGAGCTCACCAACGGCCTGCGCTCCGGCGCCGCCGGCAGGTACCCGTCCGAGGCGGCCGTCGAGCTGCTCATCCGGCACTGGACCTGGCTAGCACGTCCCGGCTTCGCCCGTGACTGCGTGTGGGCACCGGCGGGGGAGTCCGACGTCCTCTTCATCCGCTGGGACCGGCTCATCGCCCATGCGAGCAGCGAGCAGGTCGACCTGCCGCCGGCTGACCGGGCCGTGGCTCTCATCGCCGCCCACCTCGGGGCGTGGACGGACCCGCAGGCCGACTGGCCCGGGCTCGAGCGGATCCCGCCGCTGTCGTGGCTGCTCGCCAGCCTGCCGCGCGCCGAGGTCGCCCTGGTCCTCGCCGCGATCTCCCACGCGGCCGGCACCCACGACCAGGTCGACCACGTCGGCGAACCCGGCGAGGGCGACGGCGCCGACCGGTGGCGTGTCACCGCCACCAGTCCTCGCCTGCCACTGGGCCCGCTGTACCAGTGGCCCGACCCAGCGCTGCCCGGTCTCGCCGACCCGGCCTGACTCTCAGAGGAACCCGATGCCCACCACGCTGACGTTCACGGTCCCGCTGGACCTCACGATCACCGTTCCCAGCACCTCCGACGACGACAGGGCCTTCGACGCCGACGTCAGCGCCGCCCACGAGCAGGTCCGCGGCGTCCTGCAGCAGCTGCGATCCGACAACCCCGACGTCCGCGTGTTCGTCGAGACCGTCGACCTGCCCGACCCCGTCGAGCACGTTCACCCGGAAGGCCAGGACCGATGAACGCTCCACAGCCCGCCCGGTCGATCTCGCCGGCCCCGGTCCCCGGTCTCGTCGGGCGCCCGAGCAGGGTCGAGTACGGCGTGGAGCTCGATGACGCGGGCTCGGTCGACATCGCCGAGGACCGGAACAGCGCGCAGGCCCAGGCCCACCAGCACGGCGGTGATGTCGTGCGCATCGAGACCTGGCCCGTGGACGCCCGCGCGGTGAGCCTCGACCGAGACGCCTGGATCGCGCACATTCGGCACGTCCTGGACCGTGCCGACGAGCGCGACGAGCAGGTCCTCGACGCCGTCCTCGACACCCTCCGGTCCGTAGAGCACGCCGGCACGCTGAGCGTCGTCGACGTCATGACCAGCTACGACCAGGTCCAGGACGCCTATGCCGAGGCCCTGGACGGTTGGGCGCGCGCCGACCAGCGCGCGGCCGATGCCCTGCGAGCCCTGAAAGGTGCGGTGCGGGACGTGGAGGCGGCCGCGGCCGCCCGGCACCTCGACGGCGGCCTGGACGCGGCCCTGAGTGCCCTGCGCGCGGCCGCCGGCGCCGCGTCGGCGCCGGCGGCCGACCCTGCGCCGTGGCTGCCCACGCCGGGGCACCTGTTCAACGGACGCTGCCCCGAGCCCGATCGCCCCGGCGCCCGAGACCCCGAGTGCCCCGCTTGCCGGGCGCTGGACGCACGGTGAGCCCGGGCGGGCTGCGCTGCACCCTGCTCGGCCACCGATGGCAGGTCGTCCTGGCCTGGATCGAGCGGCGCCAGGATCAGGCCTTCCGCCACCGGTGCACCCGATGCGGCGCGATCCGCGAGGAACTCACCCAGTAGGGCCCCACAGCCGAGGTTGCGTGGAGGTCGCGCCTCGGCCCGCATCCGGCCTTCGCTGGCCGCGGCCAGATCGGTCTGCGGAGTGCCTGCGAGATCATGACCTTCGTGTACATGGCATACGTCGATGACTCCGGCGACTCGAAGAACGGCACCACGTTGTCCGCGCTCCTCGTTGAGCCGGAGCACTGGAGCGGCGTACTGGACGCCTGGCTCGCCGGTCGGCGGGAGGTGCACGCAGCGTTCGGAGTGCGCAAGCACGCAGAGCTGCACGCCACGCGCCTGTACAAGGGCCGCGGGAAGTTCTGCGAGTCCCCTGAGCAGGACGCGGCGTTCGGGGGGAGGCAGCGCGCCGCGACGGGTCGGATCGTCCTGAGCCACCTGTCGCAGTACGAGCACTTCCACGTCGTGACCGTCGGCACGACCACCGTGTCGAAGTCGACGGTCTATGCGCAGTTCGTCGCGTACCTGGAGGACTGGGCCGCGAGCCGGCAGACCGAGCTGGTCATCTTCTACGACGGCCCGCAGGGCATCCAGCAGGACGACGGCTCCGAGATCTCCAGGGAGGAGCTGGCCGCGCAGTGGGAGAGCGCGCTGCGCAACGCCGCGCCCTACCGACGTGTGCACCGGGATCTCGACATCGGCCGGCGGCGCGTCGTCGAAGATCCGATCATGCAGGACAGCCGCTACAGCCAGCTGATCCAGGCCGTCGACCTGATCGCTTATGGCGCGTACCACCGCCACCTCCAGGCGCGGCCTGACATCTGGGGTACGAAGAACGCTGCGGTCCCCGAGGCGATCCGCGCGTACATGACCACCCGAAGCCACTGGCTGCCCGACTCCGACGACAACGGCGTCGTCTGGCTCGGCTGAAACGCAAGAACCCCCGGCCGAGGCCGGGGGTCCGCGAGGTGCAAGACCCCGTGGGTGACCACGGAGGCCACATGGGGCCTTGCAAGGTGCCACTCTACACGTTGGTACCGAAACACGGGGTTTCGGTACCAACGTCCTCCGATGCTCGACACGGAGTCCGGCCACTCCGCCCCGGGTTCACGTGAGCCGGCGCTGCACGTCGGCCGCCGGCAGCCACACCGCGCCGGTCATGACGCGCAGGTCCGTGATCCGGACCCGGACCACGGACCGGGTCCACTCCAGTGCGAGCGTCTCCAGGAGCTCGTCGCCGGTGGCCCAGCGCAGCACCGCGGTGACGGGCACGGGGCGGTCGACGTCGTGGTGGACGCCGGCCGGGACGGGTAGAGCGTTGTGCAGCGGGACTGCGGCTGCGATCCGCGAGAGCCCGCCCGGGACGCTCTGTGGCAGGTTCACCGCCGGGTCACCGCCGAGGCCCAGACCCACGCAGTGCCGGCGCGTCCGTGCTCGTCGCGGTAGCGCACGTGGACGGCCGACGGTGTCCACGCAACCGCCTCACCGTCGACCTGGACGTCGCGACCGCGGCCGTCGATGATCCAGGCCCGCACGGGAACGGGCGAGGGTGAGCGTGTGATGCGCTGGCCGGCGATCACGGTCGGCGGCACCTGCCGCGCCATGTCGCGCATCGGACCCCGGTCGACCACCCCGCCAGTATCGAACACGTGTTCGAACAAGGCGAACGCGCTGGCAGCCGCGGCGCAGCGGTCGCCACCGCACCCTAAAGGGTATTCGAGAAGCGGAGGATGTAGATTCAGTGCGGCTTCAACCTGTGGCCGGATGTCACATCCGTAGCGGACTTGCTACGGTTTGGCCATGACCTCCCAGGCTCGCATCGATGTGCACCGCGACGCGATGCTGCTCGACATCCACGATCTGGTCCGGCGGCTGATCGATGCCGTGGGGCCGGCGGTCGTGCAGAGCATGACCGGCACCAAGGACCGCACGATGCCGTCGCGCTGGGCCCGCCCGGACGGCCCGACGCCGCAGATGGAGACTCAGAAGCGGCTGAGGTTGGGCTACCAGGTCTGGCGCACCGTCGAAGCTGCCGAGGGCCGCGATGTCGCGCTGGCCTTCCTGGTCGGAGCCAACCCGCGACTGGAGGACGACCTGCCCCTGAACGCGGTCTACGAGCTGCGGCACGCGGAGGTGCTCGGCGCGGCGCGCGCGTTCGTCGACGACACGTACGCGGCGTGACCTCGCTCGAGGAGGGCGGCCGCACCTGCGCGCGTACGGGGGTTCGCCTGGTCCCGGCCTCCGGTGGTCACGCGTTCCGCGTCGCGAAGGACCGCGGGCGTCCCGCGCTCGAGGGGTACCCGAACAGCGACGTGGGGCCGCTGCCGACCGGTGTCCCTGACCGCCGAGGGCGCTGGGACACCGTCGGCAGCACCGTGTACTTCGCCGACACCCCGCAGACCGCGTTCGCCGAGGTGCTTGCCCCGATGCGGGTCGACCGGTTGCGGCTGGCCGTCGCGGCCGGACGCGCCGGCTACTCCGTCGAGGAGTACGTCGAGGCGGTCCTCGGACAGTCGGCCGAGAACGACGTCGACCGGCCCTGGTCGGTGTCCTGCCGCTGGCAGTACGCCCGCTCGATCTACCAGGTCTGGATGCCGACCAGCGGGTGGTGGGTCCAGATCGACCACGCCGACACCCTCATGGCGATCCAGGCAGCCCAGCCCTCGATCCCGGGGCTGCCGGACGACCTGTGGTCCGGGGCCCTGGAGAGCGCCGACCGCGGGGTGACCACGCTCGTCGCCGAGTGGATCCGGGGCCTCGAGCTCGACGACGGCACCAGGCCCCTGGGGATCTGGTTCCAGTCGCGGACCCTGATGGGCCGCTGCTGGGCATGGTGGGACCGGCGCGGCGACGACGGCTTGTCACCGGGGGAGAACGACCCCCGGCTCCTCGGCTCGACCAACGTCGACACCCCCGCCCTGCGCGAGGTCGCGGCCGTGTTCGACCTGCCCGTCCTCGACGGCAAGCCGTTCTGAGGCGTCTCCGGGACTGAGCGCCGGGCTCGTGAGGCCGGCGGCGCGTACCACCTGCGATCGCCACTGCTCGAGCAGCGGGCGGGGGAGTGCGCCGGCGGTGATCGAGACCCCCTGCGTACGCGCCAGCTCGGCGAGCGCGGCGGGCGGCCGCCCGGGCCGTGCGCGCACCGGTGAGGGAGTACCGGCCTCGAGGAACGGACCCAGGACCGCCCGAAGCTCCGCCAGGTCGCCGGCGCTCAGCGGCAGATGCACGACCCTGCGGTCCAGCTCGAGAAGGTGGGTGCGAATCACCGGCGTGGCACGGGCGTCGGTGTCGACCATGTCGCGCCACTGCTCCAGAACGGCGGCGGGGAGGCGCCCGTGCCGCGGTGCCCCGTGGAGCCTGGCCAGCGTCGCCAGGCACGGGGGGTGGATGCTCGCGACGAACGCCCCCGGTCGGGAGTGCTGTCCGAGTCCACGAACGGCGCCAACGCCGTGCGCAGCCGTGTCAGGTTCGCGGCGCTGAGGTCGAGTCGGACACGCTGATCGTCGAGCCCGAGGACGTGAGACGAGCCCGCAGGGGTGCCGTCGAGGTCGTCGACCACGGACACCAGCAGGCGCTTCGACACGGCGCGACCGTAGCCCCGTGGTGCGCACCCCCAGCGGCAGGGTTGCAGGCCAGTAGGTGCTCGCATCCCCACCGTGCGTGCGCGCAGCCGTCTCGTCCGGCCGATCCCGCAGGTACGCAACGGATCTAGGTGCCGCCTGACCGGCTCCTGAGTGTCGGTCCTGCGCCGCTAGCGTCGATGAGTCCTACCTGGTCAACGTCACATCCGCGTGTCGTTGACGGGTGCGGGGGGCTCAACGACGAGGAGTCGCATTGTCTGCACGATGGAAGGGCCGGGTCGCGTGCCTGGCCGTCGGGTCGCTCGCGACCGGGGGTCTGGCCGGCCTGGCCGGGACGGCCGCGTTCGCCGACGACGTCGACCCGGTGGCGCCGACGTCGGGGCCGCAGTTCAGCGCCCAGGCGCGCACGCTGCTCGGGCTGGAGGGCGTCGAGGCGGTGACGGCGGACGGCGACGGCAACGTCGTGCTGCTGACCACCGAGCCGGTCGAGGAGCTGGTCGACGAGGCCGAGGAGTTCGTGGACGGCCACGGCAACGTCGAGGTCATCGTCCTGGACGCGCCGCTGACCGCGCTCGCCTCCAGCGACGTGGTCGGCGGCGCCGGGTACGCCGCGTACAACCCGCTGTCGTTCGCCGCCGGGCTCTGCTCGGTCGGCTTCACCGGTTTCACCCCGGCCGGCGCGCCCGCGGTCATCTCCGCCGGGCACTGCACCGACGACGGCGACTTCACCGAGGCGGCGCTGACCGTGCCGGCGGACGACGACGCGGGCGGCGGCGACGACATCTCGCTGCTGGCCGAGCTCGGCCAGTTCGGGTTCTCCCAGTTCGGCGGGCCGGGCAACACCCCGGGCGCCGACGGCGACGTCACCAGCACCGACGTGTCCGTGATCGACGTGGCCAACCCCGACCTCACGCTGCTGCCCGCGGTCACCAACTGGACCACCGTGGCGGACCTGTCGGCCTCCACCCGCCCGGTCACCGCCGTGGGCCGCGCCCAGGTCGACCAGAACGTCGTGAAGTCCGGCCGCACCACCGGGTTCACCTCCGGCAGCGTCCTCGGGCACGGCTGGGCCGTCGTCGACGGCCGCGAGGTCGCCGGGTTCATGACCGACGTGCCGGCCGCCGAGGGCGACTCCGGCGGCGCGGTCCTGCAGGGCTCCACCGCCGTCGGCCTGGTCTCCGGCGGCGGCACCAGCGGCGGGGTCCCGGTCATGTGGGCCGCGGACCTGCAGGCCGCGCTGGCCCGCACCGGCGGGTACACCGTCGCCGTCGAGGTCGCCGCCCCGGCCCTGACCGGCCCGGCCGACGGCTCGACGATCCTGCCCGGCGCCACCATCACCGGCACCGCCCCGGCCGACACCGTGCTGTCCGTGCAGCGGGGGAGCGAGGCGCCCGTCGACGTCCCGGTCAGCGGCGCCGGCACCTGGTCGATCACCGCCCCCACCCAGGCCGGCGCGGTGACCTACACCGCGACCGCCCGCAGCGGATACTCCGTCTCCCAGGCCCTGAGCTTCGGCTACGACGTCGTCCCGGCCACCGGCATCACCAGCCCCGCCGAGGGCGAGCGCGTCGTCACCGGGCTGCAGCAGATCACCGGCGTCGGCAACGCCGGCGAGACCGTCGAGCTCACCGGTGCCGTCACCGAGACCGCCGTGGTCGGCACCGACGGGACATGGCAGGTGGCCGTCGACCTGTCCTACGGCGTGCACGCCGTGACCGTCGCGCAGACCAGCGGCACCCCGACCGCCCCGGTGACGACCACGTTCCAGGTCGTGCCCGTCGCCCCCGCGATCACCAGCCTCGACGGGGTGACGTTCGCCGAGGCCGACGCCCCCAACCGAGTCGAGGGGACCGGCATCGACGGTGCCAGCGTCCAGCTCGCCGTGAACGACACCGCGGCGCTGACCGCCGAGGTCGAGCAGGGCACCTGGGGCGTCGAGCTGGCCGAGCGGCTCGCCGCCGGCGAGCACGCGATCACCGCGACCCAGACGATCAACGGCGCGACGTCCGACCCCGCCCGCGCCGGCCTGACCATCACCGCCGCCCCCGTCGCGGCGCCGGACACCCCGGCCGCCGCAGCGCCCACCGGGGTCCTCGCGCGCACCGGCGCCGAGACCGCGGCGCTCATCGCCGCGATCGCCGCGGTGCTCCTGCTCGCCGGCGGGACGGCAACCGTCCTCGCCCGACGAGCCCGCGCCCGAGCCTGACACCCGCACCGCACCACGGAGCCCCCTCGACGCACCGCGTCGAGGGGGCTCCGTGGTCCAGCACCCGATCGCCGTCGCTGCGACACGACGACCTACCGTCGACCCGGAGGGCCTTCGGACAACCAGGAGTCGAGTGTGGCAACCGCCTCGATCCGAGGGCCCTCCCGCACGCACCGAAGCCGTCGGCGTGCCCCACCCCGCTAGTGGGGGTCGTCCGCGCCCGGCCGGCGGACCCAGATCAGGCGCACCCCGTCCGGCACCTGCTCGCGCAGCGCGGCCATCGCCGCGTCGTAGTCCACGCCGCGACCCTCCAGCTGCGACGTCCGGCGGTCAGGGTCGACCCCGGTGTGATCCGGGGGGACGGTCTCAGCCAGGGCACGCAACACGATCACGACGCGGAGCGTACGTTCGCGCGCCGACATCGACCTCGCGGCGCCGGCTCTGCGGGTGCTCCAGGTCGGGCAGCACGAAGCCCCCGGATGCACCGCACCCAGGGGCTTCGTGAGGAGGGTCAGTGGCGTGCGCGACGGGGAACGGACCGCTCGGGGTGGTCCATCGCGTCGGCGATCGCAGCCGCGACGTCGGGCCGCGCGTTCAAGCGGGCCTGGGCTGCGCTGACAACGACCGCGGGCTCGAGGACGAGGACGCCGTCGGCTTCCTCGCGGACCAGGTAGCGGTCGTGGGTGGCGATCTTGCCGAGGCTGACGCGCCTTCGCGCGTCGACCTCTACGAGGTTCATGGCAGGGGTGAGTGCAGTCATGGCGGTGGCAGCTCTCTGGCGGGGCGCTGCCCCGGTGGCCGTCGCTGTGGCCGTTCGGGGCTTCTCTCGGGGTGGTGGGAAGTGTTGGTGGTTCCGACGCCTAGGAGTTTAACCCCAGTGCCCCACCTATACAACCGGGGTGTTGCCCCAATAGGGTAAGATGGTAGTCATGACGACCCTGGTGCTCGACCCCGTCGCCGCGCAGTACCTCGACGCGGTCCACGAGCGCGACTCCACCCTCAGCGACCGGATCGAGGACTCGCTCGACGCGCTTGAGGGGGACGCCACCGTGGCGACCTACCGGCGCCACCTGCTGCGGCTGCCCGGCAGGCCCGACCTCGACCCCGTGTGGGCGTACTCGGTGCGGGGCGGCCAGGAGGAGGTCATGGTCGTCTGGCACCAGGTCGAGGAAGTCGTCCGCATCGTCTACATCGGGCCGTCGATCTTCTGACCCGGCCGGGCGTAACGCGCTGCGGCCCGCGCACCCCAGCTCACCCCAGCCCAAGCGAAGCACCTGGTCGACGTCTACGGCGCCGGCGAGCGCACTGTCGGAGAGGTCGCCGAGCTGTGCGGGATCTCCCGCGCGAGCGTTTACCGCACCCTCCAGCGGGCCGGCGCCCGGCCGTAGGCGGCGCGGGCGAGCGCGACTCGGCCCCGCACCCGAGGGTGCGGGGCCGAGCAGGCGCGAGAGCTAGACCTTCTGCGTGATGGTCTTGCTCGGGCTGCGCCTGGCCGCCGTCGCCCTGGCGAACCGGCCGGTGCCCACGTCGCGGACGACCGTCCGGGCGTTGCGGGTGCCGGAGCCGACCCGCTCTGCAGTGGTGGTCGTCTTCGGGCTCCGCTTCGCGGTCGCCTTGGGAACGAACTGCCCCGTCTTCGCGCTGCGCGAGACGGTCCGAGGACTACGCGCGGCCCCGGGGCCCCCCCGGGGGCCCGGTGGTCCACCCGGCCGGCGCGGGGGGGGGGGCCCCCCCCCCGGGGGGGGGGCCCCCGACCGTTGCGGCTCAGCGGCCGCGGCGGATCGTGGTGGTCTGCGTGATGGTCACGCGGACCGGGCCACGCGTGACCGTGCGCGTGATGCGTCGGGTAGCCACGAGGCTCCCTCCTTCCTGACTGTCGTCACCGACACCCGGTAGGAGGGACCCCTAGAGAGGTCCGACGACTCCTGTTAGCCTCGAATCTCCCCGTGCAAAGGGATTCGTCGCCCCAGCGTCTCGGTGCTTATCGCCCGAGTCACTGGGGCGATGTGCTTGCACCATACCGCCGTGCTCCGACACGTCAAGCCGTTCGTCCACAGGCTTCGGCGTGTTGCGGCGAGTCGCGTGATTTCGATTTCGCGCATTGTCCCCACACGCCGGACATGGCCGTCCGGCCGGTTCGCGGGCGGCCTGTCGCGGCGGTCGGCTCAAGGACGGGTGTCCCTACATCTGGCGGTCAGTAGCACCACCACCACAACCTGTGGTGGCCTATGTGACCCCGGCTCTGGTAGGGCCGGGGTGGTCGGACGGCAGCCGGGCGTACGCGCAGGAGAGGCCCGTCTCCTGTCGGAGCAGTGTGCTATAAGCGCCCTGCGCGCCGGGGATTGCCCCGCAGCGGTCGTGCGAGGCATTCGTCATACCCCCTGCGCCTAAGTGAGATGAAACGGGCAGCCGGGTGGCTGCAAATGGCGTTGAAACGCGGCAAGTACCGGCAAGGGCCGTCGAGTGCCGTCCAGGACCGTCGAGCACCCGCGTGCACCGGCGAGGAGCTGCGCGATGAAGGGGCCGTCGGCGAGCAGCACCGAGAGCGCGCCGCGGACAGGGGGAGAGCGCCGCGAGCACCCTTGGGGCTACGACCCGGTGCACAAGATCAACCCGACGTCGCCCTGCCGCCCGACGTAGCCCTCGCAGCAGCGTCCGCGGGGCTCCTACCTGTCGGCGCGCGGACGTCTCCCGTGCCCGGCACCCTGAGTCGATGACCCCGGCCGACCGCTCGATGCCCGGCGACGTGATGCTTGCGCGCGCCGTCGAGACGATCGCCGAGACCACCGCGCTGCCCGGCGGCACCACCTGGGAGCCCAAGTGGGACGGGTACCGGGCGGTCCTCGTCGTCAACGAGCACGGCGCGCGGATCCTCTCGCGCCGCGGCACCGACCTCACCGCGGCGCTGCCCGACCTCGCGACCGCCGCCGCAGCCCAGGTCCCCGCCGGGACCGTGCTCGACGGCGAGGCCGTCGTCTGGTCGACCACCACCGGGACGCTGGACTTCTCCGCGCTGCAGCGGCGCGTGGCGAGTCCGCGCACCGCCGCGCGTCTCGCGCGCGAGCAGCCCGCCTCCTACGCCGCGTTCGACGTCCTCGAGCACGACCGGACCGACCTGCGGCCCCTGCCGCACCACCAGCGGCGAGCGGTGCTCGCCGAGCTCGCCGCCGCCTGGGCGCCGCCGATGACGCTCTCGCCGTCGACGAGCGACATCGAGGTGGCCGCCGCCTGGTTCCGGGACCTGGCCGCTGCCGGCATCGAGGGGCTCGTTGCCAAGGGCGGCGCCCAGCCCTACCGGCCCGGCCGCCGCGACTGGCTCAAGGTCAAGCACCGGTCGGTGCTCGACGTCGTCTGCGCCGCCGTCATCGGCCCCGCCGCCGCGCCGGGGGCCGCCGTCGCCGGCCTGCCGATCGACGGCGAGCTGCGCATCGTCGGACGCACCACCCCGCTCAGCGGGATCGCCCGCCGCGACCTTGCCCGCCAGCTCGCGGCCGCCGGCCCCGGCCACCCGTGGCCGGCTGTCGTGCCGGCATCCGCCGTGCACGGGTTCGGCGCCGGCCGCGAGCCCATCACCCTGACCCTGGTCGACCCGCTCGTCATCGAGGTGTCCGCCGACACCGCCTGGTCCGGCAGGAGCTTCCGACACCCGCTGCGGTTCGTCCGGGTTCGACCAGAGTTGTATCCGGAAGAGGTTTCACCACCTCGGTGATCAGCGACCTGTTCGGGCTCAGCATCGCCGCATCGACGGGCTGGGCCCGCCGTGCCGGGCGCGACTGGCAGGGCTACCTCAGTGCGATGAACGATCGACCGCGTGCATGAAGATCACGCCTCGGACCCTCTGGCCAGGTGCTGCACCAGATGGCCGGTCAGCGCGGAGACTGCGTCGGGAACCACCGTGTAGTACGCCCACACGCCGCGCTTCTCGCGGGTGACGAAGCCGGCCTCGGTGAGCACCTTGAGGTGGTGGGACACCGTCGGCTGGGAGAGCCCGACAGGCTCGGTGAGGTCGCAGACGCACGCCTCCCCGCCGTCGTGGGCGGCGATGATCGACAGCAGCCGCAGGCGGGCCGGGTCGGCCAGCGCCTTGAGCGTGCGGGAGGTCCGCTCGGCGTCCTCGGCGCTCATCGTCGAACCGGTGACGGGGCTGCAGCAGCCTGCGGACGCGGTCGAGGTCACCGGGAGCAGGTCGAGAGCCATGCCCTCATCATGCGTCATGCATTGACGCCTGTCGATGTTGACAGCCGTCGATGGGATGGTCCACCCTCCAGGTATCGACGGGGATCAATGCGAAGGAGGAGTGATGGCACAGGACATCCGGGAGCAGGTCCGGGCCCGCTACGCCCTGGCGGCCGTGCAGGGCAGCGCGGACGCCGGTTGCTGCGGTGGTGACTCGGCCGGTGGGTGCGGGCCGACGGACCTGGTGATCGACGAGCGGTTCGGCGCCGGGCTGTACGGGGCGGAGGACGCGGCCGCGGTGCCGGCCGAGGCGCTGGCGGCGTCGCTGGGCTGCGGGAACCCGCTGATGGTGGCCGAGCTGCGTGAGGGCGAGCGGGTGCTGGACCTGGGCTCGGGCGGCGGGATCGACGTGCTGCTGTCCGCGCGCCGGGTCGGTGCGACCGGGTTCGCCTACGGGGTGGACATGACCGACGAGATGCTCGACCTGGCCTGGGCGAACGCGGCCAAGGCCGGTGCGAGCAACGTGGAGTTCCGCAAGGGCACCATCGAGGACCTGCCCCTGGACGACGCGAGCGTGGACGTCGTGATCTCCAACTGCGTGGTGAACCTGTCGCCGGACAAGCCGGCGGTGCTGGCCGAGGCGTTCCGGGTGCTGGTGCCCGGCGGGCGGTTCGGGATCTCCGACGTGGTCGCCGAGGACCACCTGACCCCCGAGCAGCGTGCCGAGCGCGGCTCCTACGTCGGGTGCATCGCCGGGGCCCTGTCGCGCACCGAGTATCTGGACGGCCTGGCGGCGGCGGGGTTCGTCGACGCCGAGGTCGAGTTCACCCACCCCGTCGCCGAGGGCATGCACGGTGCGATCGTGCGCGCCCGCAAGCCCGCATCCCAGGAGGCGTGATGCACCCCGACCTGTACCTGGCCGTTCACCAGCAGCGCGACCGCGAGCTGGCCCGCGAGCTCGAGCTGCGGCGCGCCGCGCAGGACTGCCCCGGCTGCATCGTGCGCGCCCGCCGGCACCTGGCCGAGTTCGCCGACCGCGTCCGCGCCCGGCTCGCCGGCACGGAGCGGGCCGCGGCGCCGGCCTGCTGCCCGGCCTGACCGGCCTACGCGCGAGGGCCGCACCCCAGGCGGGGTGCGGCCCTCGCGAGCGTTCGCGGGTCAGGCGGTGACGGGCTCGACCCCGAGCTCGGACAGCAGGGTCAGGATGCGGCCGCGGATCTCGTCGCGGATCGGGCGGACCGACTCGATGCCCTGCCCGGCCGGGTCGGCCAGCGCCCAGTCCTCGTACCGCTTGCCGGGGAAGATCGGGCACGCATCCCCGCAGCCCATGGTGATGACGACGTCGGAGGCCTTGACCGCGTCGGTGGTCAGGACCTTCGGCCGCTCGGCTCGGATGTCGATGCCCTCCTCGAGCATCGCCTCCACGGCGACCGGGTTGATGTGCTCGGCGGGCATCGACCCGGCCGAGCGGACCTCGACGGCCCCGCCGGACAGCGCCCGCAGGTAGCCGGCGGCCATCTGGGAGCGGCCGGCGTTATGGACGCAGACGAACAGGGCGGACGGCTTGGTGGTCTCGCTCATCGGGGGTCTCCTCAGGAGTCAGGCGGGCAGGGGGAGGTCGGGCAGCAGGTCGGTGAGCAGTCCACGCACGCGGCGGTCGATCTCGTCGCGGATGGCGCGCACGCCGGTGTCGGAGGCCAGGGCGGGGTCGCCGACGACCCAGTCCTCGTACCGCTTGCCGGGCAGGATTGGGCAGGTGTCGCCGCAGCCCATGGTGATGACGACGTCCGCGGCGCGGACGGCGTCGTCGGTCAGCGGCTTGGGGAACGCCTCTGCGTCGGCCTCGAGCTCGGCGAGCAGCGGCCGGACCCCGGGGTGCACCTCGCCGGCGGGCGAGGAACCCGCCGAGCGGACGACGACGGCGTCGCCGGCGTAGTGGTGCAGGAGGGCTGCGGCGAGCTGGGACCGCCCGGCGTTGGCGACGCACACGAACAGCACCTGCGGGCGGTGCGCGGTCGTCGCGGCGTCCAGGGCGCGGGCGGCGTCGGTGAGGCGCTGGCGGGCGAACCGCTCGGTGTTGACCACCAGGTGCGAGCGAACGGCCGAGGAGCGCGCCAGGCCGGTGTAGGACTCGCGGACCACGGTCAGCACTGCGGCGGGGTCGCGGTCGGGGAAGGCGGCGGCGAGCCGGTCCGCGACCCGCGCGAGCGCGGTCTCGGCGTCGGTCAGCCCGGTCAGGGGGGACAGGTGCGCCGCCTCGGCCGCCACCGGGGCGAACGAGTCCAGCAGGGTGGTGACCGCTCCGCGCAGCGCGGGTTGCACCCGGTAGTACACCCAGGTCCCGCGGCGCTCGGACGTCAGCAGCCCGACGTCCTTGAGCAGCTTCAGGTGGTGCGAGACGGTCGGCTGGGAGACCTCTGCGACCGTGGCCAGGTCGCACACGCACGCCTCGCCGTTCGGGGACGTCGCGATCAGCGACAGCATCCGCAGGCGCAGCGGGTCGCCGAGGGCCTTGAGGGTCCCGGCGACCTGGGTCGCGGCGTCCAGGCCCATCGCGTGGTCGGCGGGCGAGGACTGCGGGGCGCACCCCTCGTCGGCGTCGGCGGTCGTGATTGTCGTGGTGGTCATGAGCGGACCTCCTGCGGTGCGACGGTGGTGGCGGGACGAGCCGTGTCGGTGAACCAGTGCCGGCCGGCCCACAGGGAGACGTAGACCAGCCCGACCAGGACCGGGACCTCGATCAGCGGGCCGACGACGCCGGCCAGCGCCTGCCCGGAGGTCGCGCCGAACGTGCCGATCGCGACGGCGATCGCGAGCTCGAAGTTGTTGCCCGCCGCGGTGAACGCGAGCGTGGTCGAGCGGGCGTACCCCAGGCCCAGGCCCCGGCCGGTGAGCATCCCGACGCCCCACATCACCGCGAAGTACACCAGCAGCGGCAGCGCGATCCGCGCCACGTCGAGCGGCCGGGAGGTCACGGCGTCGCCCTGCAGGGCGAACAGCAGCACGATCGTGAACAGCAGCCCGTACAGCGCCCACGGCCCGATGCGCGGGATGAACCGCTCCTCGTACCAGTCCCGGCCGCGGGAACGCTCGCCGACCCACCGAGATGCGAACCCGGCGGCCAGCGGGATGCCGAGGAAGACCAGGACGTTGACCGCGATCTGCCCGATCGAGACGTCCAAACCGGCGGAGTCCAGGCCCAGCCAGCCGGGCAGCACGGTCAGATAGAACCACCCGAGCAGCGAGAACGCCACGACCTGGAACACCGAGTTGATCGCGACCAGCACCGCCGCGGCCTCGCGGTCGCCGCAGGCCAGGTCGTTCCAGATCACGACCATCGCGATGCACCGTGCCAGGCCCACGATGATCAGGCCGGTGCGGTACTCGGGAAGGTCGGGCAGGAACACCCAGGCGAGCGCGAACATCAGCGCAGGCCCGACAACCCAGTTGAGCGCGAGCGAGCTCGCGAGCAGCCGCTTGTCGCCGGTCACCGCCGCGACCCGGTCGTAGCGGACCTTGGCCAGCACCGGGTACATCATCACCAGCAGGCCGAGGGCGATCGGCAGTGAGATCCCGCCGACCTCGAGCTCGGCCAGCGCATCACCGAGCGCCGGGACGAATCGACCCAGCGCAAGACCGGCGACCATCGCCAGGCCGATCCAGACCGGCAGCCACCGATCGAGCGTCGACAGCCGCCCGCGCGTCGCGGTCAGGTCGGGCACCTGCGCGCTCATCGAGCGACCGCCGCAGCGGCCGTGTCCGCGACCCGGGCGTCAAGGGCGGCGGCGGCGTCGACGTCGGCGTGCTCGACGGCGGCGGGGATCTCGGCCGGGGAGGCCGGGTCCACGTCGCCGAGCGCGGCCAGGTAGTGCTGCGCGTCGAGCGCGGCCGAGCAGCCCGAGCCGGCGGCGGTGATCGCCTGGCGGTACGTGTGGTCGACCGCGTCACCGGCGGCGAACACGCCCGGCAGGTTGGTCCGGGTGGACCGGCCCTCGACGACGATGTAGCCGTTCTCGTCCAGGTCGACCTGGCCCGCCAGGAGCTCGGTGCGCGGCACGTGCCCGATCGCGACGAACACGCCGGTCGCGCCGTGCTCGCGGGTCTCGCCGGTCACGGTGTCGCGCAGGGTGACCCCGGTGACCTTCTCGTCGCCGTGGATCCCGACGACCTCGGAGTTCCACGCGAACTGGATCTTCGGGTCGTTCTTGGCGCGGTCGGCCATGATCTTCGACGCGCGGAGCTCGTCGCGACGGTGCACGATCGTCACCGACTTGCCGAACCGGGTGAGGAAGGTGGCCTCCTCGACGGCCGAGTCGCCGCCGCCGACCACGATGATGTCCTGGTCGCGGAAGAAGAACCCGTCGCAGGTCGCGCACCACGAGACGCCGCGGCCGGAGAGCCGCTTCTCGTCGTCCAGGCCGAGCTCGCGGTACGCGGAGCCGGTCGACAGGATGACGGCGCGGGCGCGGATGGTCTCGCCGCCGCCGGTCACGATCGTCTTCACCGGGCCGGCGAGGTCGAGCTCGACGGCGTCGTCCCAGAGCACCTCGGCGCCGAACCGCTCGGCCTGCTTCTGCAGGTTGTCCATGAGGTCGGGGCCCAGGATGCCGTCGGGGAACCCGGGGAAGTTCTCGACGTCCGTCGTGTTCATGAGGGCGCCGCCGGCGGTCACCGACCCGGCCACCACGTAGGGGGCCAGGCCCGCGCGCGCCGCGTAGATCGCGGCGGTGTACCCGGCGGGGCCGGAGCCGACGATGACGATGTCGCGGACGGGGGCTTGGTTCGACATGTCTCTATGTTGACACACATCAAAACAGTACGAAAGCCGCCGTCGACCTTGCTTTCCCGAGGCGCTCCGGCGACGGCATCCGAGTTGCAGCCAGCGACGTTCGCCCCAGGGGCATCCACTGCTGTTCGAAGTCAGGGGCCGAGTAAGTCAGATGGCGGCGGCGCGGGCCGCACCCCGCAGGCGGGGTGCGGCCCCAGCGCGCTACCCGACGCGGATGAACTTCGGGTTGGACTGCCAGATCTCGCGGATCTGGATGCTCTTGCCGGGGGTGGGCGCGTCGACCTGCAGGTTCCCGCCGGCGTAGATGGAGATGTGCCCCGGCGACCAGATCAGGTCACCGGGCTGGGCCTGGTCGCGCGGAACCTCGACGCCGGCGTACCGCTGGTCGCCGGACGTGCGGGGCAGCTTGATCCCCACCTGCGCGTAGACGTAGGAGGTGAACCCGGAGCAGTCGAACCCGGACGGGGTCGTGCCGCCCCAGACGTACGGGATCCCGACCAGGCTCGAGGCGATCTCGACGATGGCGCTGCCGTTCGCGCTGGCCGGCGCCGGGGCGCCGACGGCCGCGGGAGCGGGCTCGGCGGCCGGCGCCTCGGGCTGTGCCGATCGCGACCTGCTCGCCGGTGCCTCGGGCTCGGGCTCCTCCTCGACGACGGGCGGCGGGGGCGGCGGCGGGGTGACGGCGGTCGCGGCCGGGTTCTCGAACGTCCAGGAGGCCTCCGCGGGCGAGGCGACGACCGGGGCGGCCTCGACGATGGCACGGGCGGAGGCGGTCAGGGCCGAGACGTCCACGGCGGTGGTCCGGACCTCGTCGTCGGCGAGGGCGGGTGCCGCGAGGAGCGACACCGCCAGGCCGGACGAGGCGACGGCGGCGCCGGTGCGCCGGGTGGTGCTGGACAGGTGGTGCGCCGCGGTGAGGCGGGCGTCCGTGAGCAAGGTGTGTGCTCGGCCGTCCGCGCGGTGCCGCGCGGAGGTCGTGTGGCGTGAAGGCATGGATGTCTCCTGCCGCCTGCGGGGTGAGCTGTCGGGTTCGGGCGGGAGACGCCCGGCCGGTCCGTGGACCGGCTTCACCCCGAGGGCACCTGCGTGCCCGACGATCGGTGGTTCCCCCGTTCCTGCCATGCGTGGTCGAGATGATCCGGGTGGTGGCAGGACTCGGCGTCCACCCGGTCGCTCAGATCTGCCCCTGAGCGCGTTGATGACGGTGCTGCTCCGGGCGTGGCCCGGAGGTCGTGCGGTGGTGTGGTCTCAGTCCTCCCTGGTCCGTCCTGGCGACTGCAGCGGGTGCTGCGGTCTCACGTCTTGTAGACCCAGTGCCACGGTTCGCGTGGGGTGTCCTCGACGAACCCGAACCGCCCCGCGTTCGCGCGCATCCACCTCTGAGCGGCGTCGTCCAGATCGAGGTCGACGGCCACGCCCCAGCCGTGCGGGCTGGTGCCGGGCTGGGCCGCCAGGCCGCCCTGGGAGTACAGGCCCTTGCGGCGGGCGACATCGACCTGGGCGTCGTACGACCGGTAGGAGTCGGTGATGCCGACGTCGATCCCGTCGCGCTCGGCGGCGGTCATCAGCTGGTCGAGGGCCTGGCTTGCGGGCGCCCACAGCCGGTGTCCGGTGCTCCCGACCTCGGAAAGTGCGTCGCTCGGGATCTTCCCGTTGCCGTAGGCCGCGAGGTCGGCGGGCACGCCCTGGGCGTTGCGGGCCGTGGAAGGGCTGGGGGTCGTGTCGTCGACGGCCGCCGAGAGCGCCGCCGCGAACGCGTCGCCCGAGCCCCCCGCCGGCTTCACGAGGCGGGGTGTGGTGGCGCCGATGAGCTGGCGGATCTCAAGGATGCGGGCGCTGGTCGCGGTGATGCCGTCCACGCGGTCCTCCTTCCGGTGTCGCGCAGGGGGTGCTGGTGGTGGTCATCGCAGCCCGAGCAGGGGTGCGGGGTCGACGGTCTTGCCGCCGACGTAGACCTCGAAGTGCAGGTGGCACGCTCCGGACAGGCCGGTGTTGCCGGAATACCCGATGAGCTGGCCGCGCGTCACGGATTGCCCGGCGCGGACCACCGAGCGGGTCAAGTGGTTCGAGGAGCTCATCAGCGACTGCCCGCTGATGGTGCCGTAGTTGAGCATCACCTGGTTGCCGAACCCGTTGCGCCACTCGGCCCACTGCACGGTGCCGTCGCGCGGGGCATACAGCGGTGTGTTGCAGTACGTGCGCAGGTCGATCCCGGCGTGCAGGCGCGTGTAGCCCAGGATCGGGTGCAGCCGCATGCCGTAGTTCGACGTGACGTACATCGGCTGGATCGACGTCGGGTTCGAGAACAGCGCGCCGGACTCGACCGCCGGCGGTGCTGGAGGGGCAGCGGGCGGAGCGGCCGGCCCCGGCTTCCCCGGAGCGGCCGGCTGCGGTGGCGCAGGGTTCGCGGGTGCCGGCCGAGCCGCGGCCGCGGCTGCCGCTTCGGCCTCCTGCTGCACCGCGATCCGCGCGATCTCGGCGTCCGCGTCGGCCCGGGCGGCGTCGGCTGCGGCCTGCTCCGCCTCAGCCTGGCCCTTCATGCCCTCGATGCGTTGGGCGGCCGCCGTCTGGTCGGCCACGGCCCGGTCGAGGGCCGCGTTCTGCTCGCGCTGGGCTGCCAGGGCGTCGTCGGCCGCGCGGGCATCGCGCTCGGCTTCCTGCTCGAGCTCGTCGAGGGTCTCGACCACGGACTGCAGCCGGGACTCGTTGCTGCGGCCGGCTGCCTCGAGCTCGGTCAGCTCCTCGAGCGTGCGTGCCTGCATCCGCTGGGCCGTGGACGCGGTGAACGACCGCGCCTGGAAGTCCTCGACCGAGCTGGCGCCCACCGCGATCTCCAGACCGGAGGAACGCGACCGCCCCTGGTAGGCGGCGCGGGCGAGCTCGGCGACGGTGGCGCGCACCTCGGCGGTCCGGGTGGAGTCCTGCTCAATCTGGGCGACCAGCGAGGCGCGCACGTCGCTGGCGTCCTCCAGGCGGGTGCGCGCGAGCGTGGCCTGGCGCCGGGCGGCGTCTGCAGTCCGAGTCGCCTCGTCGAGCGCCGCCTGGGCTGCGGGCAGGCGTGCCTTCGTCTCCTCCAGGGTCAGTACGGCCTGCGCCAGCTCCGCAGACAGGTCCTCGACCGACTCCTGCGCGTCCTCGTACTGACGCTGAGCAGCCTCGGCACGCTGCTGTGCCGCGCGTGCCTGGTCGTCGGTGGTGTCACCGGCGGCCGGCCCAGCGGGCAGCAGCACCGCCACGACCATGACCGCGGCCAGGGCTGCCGTCGCGAACGCGCGAGGACGGCCCGTGGCCGCGGCTCGCGACCGACGGGTGGGGGCGCTCACCACGGGCGGCTCGAGCGGTTGGGTCCCGCGGTGTCCAGGTCCGCGCGCAGGCGGCCGTACATCTCGGCGTCGATCGTCCCCGACGCGAGCCACTCATCGAGCGCCGCACGCGGACTGCTGGCGGCACGCGTGGGGAACAGCCGGGACACGCCCCACACGGCCAGCGTGATCAGGGTGAACCAGGCGGCGGCCATGACCGCCCAGCCGGCGGGGCTCATCTGGCACCACATGCTGGGCCGCCGCCAGACCGGTGACCGTCGTGAGGTACGTGCATGCCCTCAACTGTCGACAACGCGCGTCAAGTCTCCTCTGGCGGACGATGAAGATTCGATCAAGATCGCCGAGCCGGACCGAGTCGCGCCCTCAGGAAGGCGCGGTGCGCACCGCGGTGTCGGTCAGGTGAGCTGCAGGCTGGTCAGGCACGTCAGGTCCTCGCCGCCGGTCGCGACACTGGCCTGGGCGCTGCGGCCGGCGGCGGTGACCGTGACCGTGGCGCCGATGTCGCGCGGGAGCCAGAATCCGACGAACCCGTTGTCGTGGGCGCGGGTCGTCTCGTCGACGTACACCTCACCGGTGCTGTCGTCGACGATCTGCACCGTGATCTCCTCGCCGCCCATCTCGCCGGTGCAGGTGGTCAGCGAGTGGAAGTAGCAGTCGTGCGTCCGGTCGACGTACGGCGCGATCGACAGGTAGTGCCCTTCCTCAATCGGGACCGAGACGTCCTGCGACCCGTCCGGCGAGGACAGCAGGACCTCGTCCTGGCGGATGGATGCCAGCACGTCCTGGGGTCGCTCGTCCAGGGGCATCGCCTCGAGCTGATCGATCAGCTCCGTGGCGTCCAGCTCGGCCCACGTCTCGACAGCGGTCGCTGGCGCGTCGCCGGCGGCTTCCGGCTGGGCCGCGCAACCGGCGAGAACCAGGGCGGTGAGCGCCACGGAGGCGAGCAGGCGGGGTCGGTGGGTGAGCCTCATGTTCTCCAGCGTAGAAAGCCGTCGGTTCGACCGAGGTGGGCACGAAGTCCCGGGACGCCGCCCCGGGTATCGAGGCAGCGAACCTCTCGGTGCGTCGGCGAGGTGGGTCAGTGTGCGACGGCGTCGATGTCAGTGAGTTGTCGATGCCACGACGTCGGGGGCCTCGGACCCGCGGTGGATCACGTGCTCCGAGAGCGCGGGCGGGACGGCTCTGGCACCCGGACCACCGGCACGCAGCCAGTCTTCGAGCGCCCGGGTCTGGTGGTCGCCCGCCAGGCGCTCGAACCACACGGGCGCTGCTCCAGCGCGTCGGCATGTGCCCGAGGGGCGGGCCACGACGACGTCGCCGCGTTCGCACTCGTCGAGGCACTCCACGAACGTCAGGCGGGCAGCGCCGCGCTCGGCCACCGCCCGCAGCCGTGCCATCTGACCGCCCGGCATCGGGTCGCGGTGCCCCAGTGTCTCGCCCGCGCACAGCGAGCAGGCGGTCAGTCCGGGAAGGGTGGCCTCCCGGGCGGGCTCGGTGGGGGTATCAGGCACCGGACGACGATACGAGGCGCGGGCGCGCGAGGACGTCCCCGGTCGATGAAGTTTCGATCAGGAAGTTCCCACACGATCCGCGCGGTGCTCGTCGAGGTGCGGGCTCCTGGCCACAATGGCCGCATGACACCGCCCGAGGCCACGATGCGCGCCGTCGTGATCGACGACGAGCAGGCGCTGGCCTCCGTCGTCGGCGGTTACCTCGAGCGGGAGGGCTTCGAGGTGTCCTTGTGCCACGACGGCAGCGCCGCGGTCGCCCTGCTGCGTGAGGTCGACCCGGACGTGGTGGTCCTCGACCTCGGGCTGCCGGGGGTCGACGGCGTGGAGATCTGCCGGCAGCTGCGCACGTTCTCCGATTGCTACGTCGTCATGCTCACCGCGCGCAGCGACGAGGTCGACACCTTGATCGGGCTGTCCGTGGGGGCGGACGACTACATGACCAAGCCGTTCAGCCCGCGGGAGCTGATGGCCCGGATCCGCGTCATGCTGCGTCGCCCGCGCCGAGCCGCTCCTGCAGACCAGGGCTCCGCGCCGGTCGAGACCCGCAGGGTCACCGTCGGTGGCCTCGTCCTGGATCTGGACGCGCGCGAGGTCGAGGTCGACGGCGAGCCGGTCGTCCTGACCCGCTTGGAGTTCGACGTGCTGGCCGCGCTGGCCTCGCGACCCGGCGTCGTGTTCTCCCGGCCCGCGCTGATCCGCGCCGTCTGGGGCGAGGGCTGGGTGGGCGACGAGCACCTGGTCGACGTCCACGTGCTGCACGTGCGCCGCAAGCTCAAGGACACCGCTCAGCAGCAACGGTTCGTGCGCACCGTCCGCGGGGTGGGGTACCGGATGGGACCCGGATGAGGACGCGCGAGGCGATCGGCCCCGGCAGCATCGGGCGGCGGCTGCTGGTCTCGATCGTCCTGGTGCTCGTGGCCGCCGCGGCCACGGCCTGGCTGGTGGCGACGCTCGTGGGGCCGGCCTTGTTCCACGAGCACCTGGTGCAGGCCAACATCGCCGACCACGAGCTCGCCGACCTGCACATCGAAGAGGCGTTCCAGTCGGCGAGCACCATCGCCCTCGGCCTGGCGATGGTCGTCGCGGGCGTCACCGCCCTGACGGTCAGCGTGGTCCTGACGCGCCGTGTGGGGCGCTCGGTCTCCCAGATGGCCCGCGCCGCCGCGCAGGTCGGCTCCGGCCGGTTCGACGCCCGGGTCCCGCTGCCGGGCATCGGTGTCGAGTTCGACCAGCTTGCTGGGTCGTTCAACACCATGGCCGCCCACCTCGAAGCCGACGAACGACTGCGTGAGCGGCTGCTGACCGACGTCGCCCACGAGCTGCGAACCCCGGCGGCGACCCTCACCGCCTACGTCGAAGCGCTTGAGGACGGCGTGCGCGTCCTGGACACCGAGACGATCACCGTTCTGAACGACCAGGCCCAGCGCCTGACCCGACTCGCCAGCGACCTCGCCGCGGTCACCCGCGCCGAGAGCGGAGAGCTCGACCTTCACCTCGCCGACGTCCCCGCCGGCGAGCTCGTCGAGGCCGCCGCGCTCGTCGCACGCGAGCGAGCCGAGACCGCCGGCGTCACCCTCACCACCCAGAACGGCGCCGACGCCGGGGTCGTGCGGGTCGACCGCGTCCGCATGGCGCAGGTGCTGGACAACCTCGCGGTGAACGCGATCCGCCACACGCCCGCCGGCGGACGCATCATCCTCTCTGCCGGTCGCCGCGACGCCACCACGATCGAACTGACCGTCACCGACACCGGCGAGGGCATCGCCGCCGAGCACCTGCCGCACCTGTTCGAGCGGTTCTACCGCGTCGACAGCGCCCGCGACCGCCGCCACGGTGGATCGGGCGTCGGCCTGGCGATCTGCCGGGCGCTCGTCCAGGCCCATGGCGGAACGATCGACGCAGCCAGCGAAGGCCTCGGTCGCGGCTCGCGGTTCTCCGTCCGACTGCCGGACGCGACCACCACCGCTACTCGCGCCTGACCGACGGCAGGCTTCATCGAAACTTGATGCACGCGTGATCGTCGGCGCAGGTGGTGCGCGGGACCGTGGTGGCATGCCCAGCACGCCCGGCCAGTTGAAGAGCCTGACCGACCCGGTCGTCACGGTGGTGCGCTCACCCGCATGCCACCTCTGCGACGCCGCACTCGACACCCTCGACCGGCTGCGCGAGCGCACACCGCTGCGCTTGCGGGTTCTCGAGGCACGGTCCGACGAGGGGCAGCAGCTGGTCGCCGAGCACCGTGCGGCGATGAGCCCACTGGTCCTGCTCGACGGGGAGTTCGTCAGCTCCGGGCGACTGCGCACCGGGCACCTTCTCGACCTGCTTCGCCAGCGCGGCGCCGACGTCCCGCTGACCGCGGTGCGCTGAGATGGGTTCGGAGCTGCTGACGACCGGCAGCGTTCTGGCGGCGTTCTTCGCCGGCGGCGTCGCGCTGTTCGCGCCGTGCTGCATCGTGTTCCTCGCGCCGAGCTACCTCGCCGGCGCCGTCAAGAACCGGCGGTGGCGGCTGCTGCCCCTGACGTTCGTGTTCGCCGCCGGCCTGGCGACCGTCCTGCTGCCCATCACCCTCGGGGTCAGCATGGTCGCCGGCGCGATCGCCCGGTACCACGCGCCGCTGTACTACGCCGGCGGCGCCCTGATGCTCGCGCTCGCCGCGCTCGCGCTGTCAGGGCGCATGTGGTCGCTGCCGAGCGCGCTGCGCGCCCCCGACACCCGCGGAGGGGACACCGCGAGCTTCTTCGCCCTGGGCGTCTTCTCCGGGATCGCCTCCAGCTGCTGCGCACCCGTGCTCGCCGGCGTGATGACGCTGTCCGCACTGTCGGGGTCGCCAGCCGGTGGGCTGCTGCTGGGCCTGGCGTACGTCTTCGGGATGGTCTTCCCGCTGTTCGTGATGGCACTGATCTGGGACAAGGCCCGGCTACGGGACCGGACCTGGCTGAGCCCCAGGACCGTCCGGCTGCGCCTGGCCGGCCGCACGCTCACCACGAGCACCTTGAACATCGCCGTCGCAGCCGGGTTCACGGTCATGGGTGTCGCCGTGATCCTGCTCGCCGGCAGCCCGGACATGACCCGAGGAACCCAGGCGCAGGCCGCGATCGGCCGCACCCTGACCTCCGTGTTCTCCCGGTTCGAGGACTGGACCTCCCCGGTCCCCGAGCCCGTGCTCGGACTGGCGCTGGTCGCCCTGGCCGCACTGTTCGTGTGGGGCACCTTGTCCGAGCGCCGGCGCGCACGCACCACCCGGCCCGAGACCACTCCCGAGCAGCGACCCACGGGCGAGGCGAGCTGCCACGAGCACGACACCGAAGGAGCACACCGATGACCTCCGCCACGGCCGCCCGCAAGCAGCGCGCCGCCGCCCTCGCCCAGGTCCGGCACGACCAGCAGCGGCACGACCGGCGACGCAGGATCGTCATCACCACCGCCTCTGCCGCACTGGTCGTCCTCGTGATCGCCGTGGTCACCGCCGCGTTGCTGTCCTCGCGCGAGGTCACCTCCACCGAGGCCGGACCCGCTCCCGACTTCACGCTCAAGAGCACCGACGGCTCCACCGTGAGCCTGTCGGACTTCCGCGGCACCCCGGTCGTCCTGTACTTCAACGAGGGCGCCGGCTGCGGATCCTGCCTGCAGCAGATGGGTGAGATCGAGAAGGACCCCGCCTTCGTCGACGCCGGCATCACCGTCCTGCCGATCGTCATGAACACCGCCGAGCAGATCAGCGCCGACATGGCCACCTACGGCGTCACGACCCCCTTCCTGCTCGACGACGGCACCGTCTCCGAGCAGTACGGGACGCTCGGCACCGGCATGCACGCAGGACTCCCCGGCCACAGCTTCGTCCTCGTCGACGCCGACGGCACCCGCCGCTGGTCCGGCAACTACCCCTCCATGTGGCTGGCCCCCGGCGACCTGCTCAAGCAGGTCCAGGCCAACCTGCCCGCCTGACCCACCCAAGGAGACGCCCATGAGCGACCAGTGCTGCCAGTTCACGATGACCGACGAGGACGAGCTCGACCGTCCGGACGACACCGCCGCGGAGCAGACCGCGAGCCCCCAGGCGGGGTGCTGCGGCGCCGACACCCAGGTCGGCACCACCACGGCACCGGCCGGGAGCAGCTGCTGCGGCGGCCCCACCGCCACCGGCGCCCCGAGCATGACCGCGCCCGTCGCCTGACCTGCAGCGCGACGAGCCAGCCCTACCCGAAGGAGTCCCCATGTCCCCGAAGAAGCGCCACACGCTCGCAGTCGCTGCGGCGTCGCTGGCCCTCGGAGTCGTCCTCAGCGCCTGCTCCAACGGTGCCGAGACCACCAGCGGCGAGCAGCCCAGCACCAGCACATCCGACGCGGCGGCCACGTCCCAGGAGCACAACGACGCGGACACCGAGTTCGCGCAGATGATGATCCTGCACCACCAGGGCGCCATCGAGATGGCCGCCATGGCTGAGGGGCGCGCTCAGAGCGAAGAGGTCCAGCAGCTGTCCAGCGACATCCAGTTCGCCCAGCAGCCCGAGATCGACCTCATGACCTCCTGGCTGGAGACCTGGGGCGAGGAGCCGTCCAGCAGTGATGACGACATGGGTGGCATGGACCACTCCAGCGGCCACACCGGCATGGCCGACGACGCCCAGATGCAGCAGCTCCAGGACGCCGGCGCGGACTTCGACCGGATGTTCCTGGAGATGATGATCGAGCACCACCAGGGCGCGATCACCATGTCCGAGCAGGAGCAGGCCAACGGCCTGAACAAGGACGCACTCGCCCTGGCCGGGACGATCATCGGCGACCAGACCGAGGAGATCGCGAAGATGAAGCAGATGCTCGCCGACATGTGAGCACCCACGACGCAGCGCCACCGGGACACCCCCTTGCCCCGGTGGCGCTGCTTTGTCCGTGCCAAGCTCGTCGGTTTCATCGACGCTTCACCAGCAATGAAGGGCTGCCTCCACCCGGCACGTCGAGGATCGAGATCGGGCGACAACCTGACATCGAGTAGACGGAGCAACACGTGATCAAGCACCACCTCAAGCACATGGCCATCGCCGCAGCCGTTGTCCTCGCGCTGCTGCTCGCACTTGGCGTCGACCTGTCCGGCGCCCTGCGATACGCCTTGCTCCTGGCGTGCCCACTCGGGATGGTCGCGATGATGCTGCTCATGGGGCGCGGGCGCAGCGGGCACGGCACTCCGCCCCACCCGCACGCCGGAACACGCCCGGCGGTCACCGACGAGGTGCCGCTCGACGGCACCAGCCGGCCACAAGGCGACCACGAACGCATCTCCTGACGTCCCGGCATACCCCTCGGTGGAATACCCCCGGGGGGTATGCGGTTGCAGGGGTCGAGCGCCATCACCACGTGGACCAGTCGACGAGAGAGGCCACCGACATGAGCCGCGACGACCACACCCAGCACCACCCCGGCGAGCCGGACCACATCCGCCACGACAACCAAGCCACGCACCCGCAAGCGGCACAGCCGATGCGCGAGGACGCAGCCGACCTGCCGCACGAGGGGCACCACGGGCACGCGATGACCGCGACCCGCGTCCACCAGGACGACCACGGTCACGACCCGCACTCCGCTCACGAAGGCCACGGCGGACATGGCGGTCACGGCGGTCACGCGGGTCACGTGGAGAAGTTCCGGCGGCTGTTCTGGGTGATGCTCGTGCTCGCGGTCCCGGTAGTGGCGACCAGCGGCATGTTCGCGATGGTGCTGGGCTACGAGCTGCCCGACCTCGCGTGGCTGTCGTGGATCTCGCCGGTGCTCGGCACCGTGATGTTCGCCTGGGGAGGCGCGCCCTTCCTGACCGGAGCGGCCGAAGAACTGAGGTCCCGGCGTCCCGGGATGATGCTGCTCATCGCCCTGGCGATCACCGTCGCCTTCGTCGCGTCCTGGCTCTCGACCCTCGGGGTCGTCGCGCACGAGCTCGACTTCTGGTGGGAGCTCGCGCTGCTCATCGTGATCATGCTGCTCGGCCACTGGATCGAGATGCGGTCCCTCGCGCAGACCACGTCCGCCCTGGACTCCCTGGCCGCACTCCTGCCCGACGAAGCCGAGCGGGTCGAGGGAGACGACGTCGTGCGGGTCGCCCCGTCGGAGCTCACCGTGGACGACGTCGTGCTCGTGCGTCCCGGTGCTCGCGTCCCCGCCGACGGCGCGGTCATCGACGGCGCCGCCGAGATGGACGAGTCCATGGTCACCGGCGAGTCACGCACCGTGCGTCGCACCACCGGGGACCACGTCGTGGCCGGCACCGTCGCGACGGACTCCGCGCTGCGGCTGCGCGTGACCGCCGTCGGGGAGGACACCGCCCTCGCTGGCATCCAGCGCCTCGTGCTCGAGGCGCAGAACTCCTCCTCGCGCGCCCAGCGCCTGGCTGACAGCGCGGCAGCCCTGCTGTTCTGGTTCGCGCTCGGCGCCGCCGCGATCACCGCGTTCGTCTGGTCGCTCCTCGGGATGCCCGACGCAGCCGTGATCCGCACCATCACCGTCCTGGTGATCGCCTGCCCCCACGCCCTCGGCCTGGCCATCCCGCTGGTGGTGTCGATCGCCACCGAGCGCGCCGCCCGCGGCGGCGTCCTGGTCAAGGACCGCCTGGCCCTGGAGAGCATGCGCACGGTCTCCACCGTCGTGTTCGACAAGACCGGCACCCTGACCAAGGGCCAGCCCACCGTCACCGAGGTCCTCCCCGCGAACGGCTTCGCGCGCGACGACGTCCTGGCGATGGCCGCCGCGGCCGAGGCCGACAGCGAGCACCCGCTCGCCCGCGCGATCGTCACCGCCGCAGCGCAGGTGCTTGTGCCCGCGGCGAGCGACTTCACGTCCTCGCCAGCTGTCGGCGTCCGGGCGTCGGTCGCAGGCCGCACCGTCGAGGTCGGCGGACCGAACCTGCTGCACGAGCGCGACGTCACCGAGCTCGACGGCGTCGAGCAGTGGCGCGCTCAGGGAGCGATCATCCTGCACGTCCTGGTCGACGGGCAGGTCGCCGGCGCCCTGAAGCTCGCCGACGAGATCCGCGAGGAGTCCCGCGCAGCGATCCGTCAGCTCCACGACCGCGGCGCCGACGTCGTCATGATCACCGGCGACGCCGAAGCCGTCGCACGCACCGTGGCGACCGAGATCGGCATCGACCGGGTCTTCGCCGGCGTGCGACCCGAGGACAAGTCCGCCAAGGTCTCCGAGCTGCAGCGCGAGGGCCGCACGGTCGCGATGGTCGGCGACGGCGTCAACGACGCACCCGCGCTCGCGCAGGCTGACGTCGGCATCGCGATCGGCGCAGGCACCGACGTCGCGATCGCCTCGGCCGGGGTGATCCTCGCCAGCGACGACCCGCGATCCGTGGTGTCAGTCATCGACCTATCTTCCGCGAGCTACCGCAAGATGAAGCAGAACCTGTGGTGGGCCGCCGGCTACAACCTCATCGCCGTCCCGCTCGCAGCAGGTGTCCTCGCGCCCGTCGGGTTCGTGATGCCGATGTCCGTCGGCGCGATCCTCATGTCGGTCTCCACGATCGTCGTCGCGCTCAACGCGCAGCTGTTACGCCGACTTGACCTTCGGCAGCGCTGACAGGTCTCCGGCAACAGACGGTGGGTGCCGCCAGGTGCACCTGCTTCGATTGCTACTCACACCCGTCACCACCGCTTGACGGTGGGTCCGTGCGCGCCACTTCCGGGCTCGTCTCGAGGGCGAGTGAACCGACCGTCGTGGTGCTCAGAGACCTGCTCGGGACTGGACGCCGTCGCCTCGGCAGGCTCGGCATCTCATGCTGGGTACGAGTGGCGGCCGCGGGGGCGCCCGACCCTCTTCCAACCGATTTCGACCCCGACCCTATGATCGACGCACATCGTTTATTATCGACACATGCAGATCACCAAGGTGTCCGAGTGCTCCGCTTCAGTCGAGGGTGTGGAGCCAGGGGTTGCCCTGTTCCGGTCGTTGGCCGACCCAGCGCGGCTGGCGATCGTCCGACGCCTGGCGACCGGTGAGGCGCGGGTAGCCGAGCTGACCCGGGATCTGGGGCTGGCTCAGTCGACGGTCTCCTCGCACGTGGGCTGTCTGCGCGACTGCGGCCTGGTCGAGGGCCGGATGGAGGGTCGGCGGGTGTACTACTCGTTGGCGCGCCCGGAGCTTCTGGACATGCTGGCTGCCGCGGAGGTCCTTCTGGCGGCGACCGGCAACCTGGTCGCGCTCTGCCCGCGGTACGGCACTGAGGCTTCGCTCGAGGGTGTGGAGGTCGTCCGATGAGCGACGCGTGCGGCTGCTCCGATGACGCCGACGGGACCGAGGTCGAGGAGGCTGAGGAGTCCACGAGCCTGTGGCAGGTGAGCGAGATCCGCGCGGCCGCGCTCGCCGCGGTGGTGCTCGGTGCCACCTGGCTGGTCTCCCGTGCCGACGTGCCGCACTGGATCGTGCTCGCCGGTGAGGCCGCGGCGCTGATCATCGCCGCGTCCACGTTCGTCCCCGGGACCCTGCGCAGGCTGCGCAAGGGCCGGATCGGCGTCGGCACCTTGATGACGATCGCGGCAGTGGGCGCGGTGATCCTGGGCCAGGTGGAGGAAGCTGCGATGCTGGCGATCCTCTACTCCATCTCCGAGGGCCTGGAGGAGTACTCCCTGGCCCGCACCCGGCGCGGGCTGCGAGCGTTGCTCGACCTGGTGCCGACCGAGGCCACAGTCCTGCGAGAGGGGCGACCCGTCACGGTCGAGCCGGCGACCCTGGCCATCGGCGAGGTCCTGCTCGTACGTCCCGGAGAGCGCATCGCCACCGACGGGGTGATCCGCAGCGGCGCGACTGCGCTGGACGTCTCAGCGCTGACCGGAGAGTCCGTCCCGGTCGAAGCCGGTCCCGGGCACACCGTGCTGGCGGGTTCCATCAACGGCACGGGCGCACTGGAGGTCGAGGTCACCACGACCGCCGAGGACAACTCCCTCGCTCGGATCGTGCACATCGTCGAGGCCGAGCAGGCACGCAAGGGCGGCGGGCAGCGCCTGGCTGACGCGATCGCCTCCCGGCTGGTCCCCGGGATCCTGATCGCGGCAGCACTCATCGCCGTCGTCGGTGCCCTGGCGGGCGACCCGACGCTGTGGATCGAGCGCGCGCTCGTCGTGCTGGTCGCGGCGTCGCCCTGCGCGCTGGCGATCTCCGTTCCGGTGACCGTGGTCGCTGCGGTGGGCGCCGCCACCAAGGGTGGAGTGCTGGTCAAGGGTGGCGCTGCGCTTGAGGAGCTCGGGAAGATTCGATCGCTGGCCCTGGACAAGACCGGCACGCTGACCGCCAACGCCCCGGCGGTGGTGGACGTGGTCGCGGCCTTCGGCCACACCCGCGACGAGCTGCTGGCCGTGGCCGCCGGGCTGGAGTCGCGCAGCGAGCACCCGCTGGCGCGGGCCATCCTCGCGGCGACCACTGACCGACCGGACGTCCAGGACGTGGCCGCGGTCACCGGCTCTGGGATCACTGGCAGCCTCGACGGACAACCGGTCCGTCTAGGTCGACCCGGGTGGATCGAGGCCGGGCCCCTGCGTGCGGACATCGCACGGATGCAGGAGCGGGGCGAGACCGCCGTGCTGGTCGAGACGGCCGGCGAACTGCTCGGTGCGATCGGCGTACGCGACGAGCTGCGCCCCGAAGCCGCCGCCGTCGTGCGCGAGCTGACCGGGGCCGGCTACGACGTCGCGATGCTCACGGGAGACAACGATCGAACGGCGCGCGCCTTGGCGGCTGAGGCTGGGATCAGCGATGTGCATGCCGAGCTGCGCCCAGAGGACAAGGCCGACATCGTCCGAGAGCTGTCGTCCCGTCGCCCGGTCGCGATGGTGGGTGACGGGGTGAACGACGCGCCGGCGTTGGCCACTGCGAACATCGGCATAGCTATGGGCGCCATGGGCACCGACGTCGCGATCGAGACCGCCGACGTCGCGCTCATGGGCAACGACCTGCACCATCTGCCCCGAGTCCTCGCGCACGCCCGGCGGACCCGCGTGATCATGTGGCAGAACGTCGCATTCTCGCTCGCCTTGATCGGCGTGCTCATCCCCCTAGCGCTCTTCGGTGTCCTCGGCCTGGCGGCCGTCGTCCTCGTGCACGAGGTCGCGGAGGTCTTCGTGATCGCCAACGGCGTCCGCGCGGGCCGCTACAAGGCGCGCGTGGCCGTGCCGCAGCGCCAGGAGCTCGCCGCTTAGCCCGTCCGGCCCTGATCTTCGGTGTTCCCCGCCACGACCCGGTGTCCGCCGCGGGGAACACCGAAGATGCTGGCGACGGGACGAGCCACTTCAGGACAGACGGGACTTGACCCCGCACCCGACTGCTGTGCGGGGTAGGCGCTGCCGGTTCTGGGCCTTCAGCGCGCAGGTCATGACCGGACGGCGCTGAGCGCCTCACCGTGAGAGCGCTGGCCCGCGCCGACGCCACAGTCCACGGGCCGGCGCTCCTCGGCATCGCCCCCAGATCAGTCTTCGCCTGGTCCGTTCGGCTTCCGACGGCATCTACCGACTCGTCCGAGACCACCAGTGACTGCCCCGAACGACAGGATCCACGCAGCCACGGTCGGGGCATCCGCAAGACGATCGGCGATCGTGAGTGTCGTCCGCAACGGCAGACGCTCGGTCATCGTGTCGCTGGTGAACAGGGACGTACGGTCGAGGATTGTTCCGTCAGGCGCGATGATCGCACTCACCCCGACGGTGGAGATCTGGACGGCCGCTCGGCCGTGTTCCACAGCCCGTAGCCGCGTCATCGCCAGTTGCTGCGTGGACTGGGCGGTGCGCCCGAAGGAGGCGTTGTTCGTCGGGACCAGGAGTATCTCCGCACCCCGCCGCACTGCGTCGCGCACGACGTCGTCGTAGGCGACCTCGAAGCAGATGACGGTCGCGGCGAGGACGTCTCGCGAGAGCCGGGTCGAGGGCACGGGCAGCAGCGCGGGCTCCTGGCCGGCGACCATGTCGACCGCAACCCGGTCCACCTCCGTCGAGAACAGGCGGACGAACCTTCGCAGGGGGATGTACTCGCCGAATGGCGCCGGTCGTTGCTTGGTGTACGCGGCCACCGGTCCCGACGCCGGGTCCCACACGAGGACGTCGTTGTACCGGGCGTCCGGTTCGTACCTCATTGCCCCGAGCAGCACGGGCGCCCCGGCCGAGTCGGCGGCGTCCTGGACACGTGCCGCCGCGCCCGCGTCGGTCCGCGGGTCAATGTCGGTGGCGTTCTCGGGCCAGACCACGAGGTCCAGCGGCTCGGACTGCCTGCCGGCGACCGCGCGTGTTCCCTCGACGTGGTTGTCGAGCACCTCGCGGGCACGGCCTCGTCCCGGGTCTTCGGGGACGTTCCCCTGGACGGCGCCCAGCCGCAGCTCGCCCGTCTCCGGTTGCGTCGGAAGCGCATTGAATGTTCCCGGCGTCAGCGCCGCGGCGGTTGCCGCGATCACGGTCACCACCCGGCGTGGCTGACGGTGCCTCGCCGCGAGCAGGACCGCGGACAGCGCGTACCCGCCGAGGGCGACGGCGAACGACAGTCCGGGTGCACCGGCTAGCGACGCGATCGGCAGCAGCGGGCCGTCGACCTGTGAGAAGGCAAGACGTCCCCATGGGAAGCCGCCGAACGGCAGCACCGACCGGACCTGCTCGCCGGTGACCCACACGGAAGCGAACACCACCGCACCCAGGCCGGGAACCCTCACGACGAACGCCGCCCGCCGGGCCAGGGACCACGCCATCCCGGTGACCGCGACCACGGCGGCCTCGAGAACCGACAGCGCGACCCACGCGAGCGGTCCCGCTGCTTCGCGCGCCCAGCTCAGATGGGGCAGGAAGAACGCCGCTGCCCACCCGAACCAGACGAGCGCAGTCGACCCCACGCCGAGGCGGCGAGATGCCAGGACGAGAACGCCGATCCCGGCGAAGGCCACCGGCCACCATCCGCGCTCAGGGAACGCTGCGCTGGTCAGCGCCCCTCCCGCCGCGGCGCACAGCAACGCCCGAACTGGCCGAGTGACCTTGCCCGTCTCGACCGTGCTCGCCGTCGCGGCCGGGAGCACGGCAGGCATGTCCGGCACGGCTCCTGGGGCGGGAAAACGACGGATGGGCCCCGCGGCGGCGGGGGGCTCGGATCCATCGAGCGCTACCGCCGCGGGGTGTTCTCACCGTAAGCGCTGGGTGCTCTCACGGACCGCCGGCGGTGGTTGAGGTTCGATGAAGACTCCGGCAGGGTCTCGGGGGCGGTCACTGGTAGACGAAGTTGCTGAAGTACACGTCGACGACCTCTCCCTCGTAGACCTCGGTCAGCTGGGTCGCGAGCTCGTTCTTGAGTGCGTCCCTGCCCTCGGGGGTGTTCAGCTCGTCGATCGACCGCTGGGAGAACAACGCGATCGCGAGATCCAGCGCCTTGACGGTGTCGACGTCCTCGGCCACCTCGGCGGTGAGCTGCAGGCCGAGGCCCAGACGCAGGTAGCGGCCGTTCGCGAGGTTGATGCTGATCGGTTCGACCGCCTGCACGGTGCCGAGCTCGACTTCCGCCGGTTCCGCTTCCGATGCAGCGTTCCCGCGAAGCAGGTACCAGGCCACGCCCGCCACGGCGACGAGGATCGCGACGAGCACGAGGGTGCGTCTGCTGCGCTTGGCCGGTGTCGGTACGGGCGCGGGCGTGGGCTGGGAGTCGGTGCTCGCCGACGATGATGGTCGCTGGCCACCGATCCTGCTGCTGGAACCGATGATTCGCTGTTCGGGCATGCGCCCCTCCTCGCTGCTGGCACGCGCGCGGTGCGGTGCAGCGACTGGATCGTCCCTGGCAGGTCCGTCGGTGAGGGGCCGGCTGATGAAGATCCGACTAAGCTGGGATCACCGGTCGCCGTGCTCCAGGTCCTCGCCCCGGGTCCCGAAGTTGCGTCGGCGCAGGCGCAGCGCGACCACGACGAGTGCGCCGGCTGCGGCAGCGATCGCGACCAGGGCGATGATCGAGGTCGGGCCCCACTGCCAGGAGATCTCCTCCTCGTCCATGCCGCTCGGCGCGGCGGTCTCTGCAGTGTTCTCGGCGCTCGGTGCGGTGGTCTCCTGGATCGGTTCCGGCTCTGGATGGGTGGATCCCTCGTCGACCGACGCCTGGACGCCGGTACCGGCCGAGGCCGTGAACGTGAGTTCACCGGACAGCGGGTGCCCGTCGGCAGAGGTCACCCGCCACTGGATCACGTAGGTCCCGGCAGGTCGAGTCGCGGACAGGGCCTGGGTGACCGTGACGTCGGCGACCGTGGTTACGCCCTCGCTGACGCGCGCTCCATCGGGACCAACCACCGCGACCTCGGTACCGAGCGCCTGCGGTGCCTCGTTGAACGTGAGCGAGACGGCGTCGGGCGCGACATCGACCGTTGCGCCGTCCGCAGGATCCGAGCCCGTCATCCCCGAGTGCGCGGCGGCCGGACCGGTGGACACGGCAAACGCTGCGAGGGCGAGCACCGGGATCAGCGCGAGGCGGGCCACCGACCGTCGGCGCAGCGGCGTGGGCGTGGGGACGTGGTGCATGTCGGACCTCTCGGGGTGGCGCGGTTGCTAGTGGACGTGGTTCGGAACGGGGACCCGGCGGGACGGGTCGCTCAGGTGGTGCGCCGGTCGCGGGCGGCGAGACCGGCGAGGTAGGCGTTGTAGGCGTCGAGCTCGACGTCGCCGTCCCTGTCTGCGCGGCGGTCGCGCAGCGCGGTGCTGACCGTCTCCTCACGGTGCCAGCGGGACAAGACGATGAGCAGCACGATCAGCGTGGGCAGTTCCCCGTAGGACCAGGCCAAGGCACCGGCGGTCTGCTGGTCGGTGACCAAGTCCACCCCCCAACTAGCTGGCGGGTGCCCGAACGCCGTGACCACGGGCATGGTCGCCATCATCAGTACGACCCCGAAGAACGCGTGCAGCGGCATCTCCACCGCCACGTCCAGCGCACGCCCGGCGTGGCTCTGTCGACGCGGTAGCGGGTCACGCGACAGCACCGGGGCCGCGAACAGCACGCCCGCGACGAGGAGCGCCACCTCCAGGGCCGTGTGCCCGGACCACGAGGACAGCACAACACCGGCGGCGTCGGTTAGGTACAGGCCGTAGAACGCGAGCAGGAACAGCGGCACCGTGACTGCCGGGTGCAACGCTGCGGCGGCGATCGGCGACCGCAGCGCGCGGCGCGCCCCGACCAGGAGCACCCGGCCCGGTCCGTGATGCGGGGCCGCGTGCAGGAGCAGAGTGCCCGGTCGGCCGAGCACCAGCAGGGGAGCGACGAACATCATCAAGGTGAGCTGCTGGAACATGAAGACCGAGAACATCTCGTAGCCGTAGCCCTCGACGCCTGCCCCGGTGACGATCAGCAGCACGACGCACCCGCCGAGGAACGACAGCGTCCGGCTCACGGGCCACCGGTGCCCGCTGCGGTGCCGCAGGATGACGCCGATGACGTAGGCGGAACCGAGAAGCACGGCGATCACCGGCAGCACGGGAACCGGCTGGATCCACGGCGCGAGGTAGGAGGCCATACCCGGCGGGACGGTCGGGATCCGAGCCGGCCCTGAGAAGTCCGCGGGGAGCATCAGGTGTCGCGGCGCCCGGTCACGGCGCACCTGACTCGGCGACGACGTCGTCGACGACGGCGCCGAGGGTGGATTCCTCGGCGAGGCCGACGATTCGTGCGGCGACTCGTCCCTGGCGGTCGAGGATCACGGTGGTGGGAACGGCCTGGAGCGGGATGGTCCCCGACAGGGCGCTGACCGCCGTGCCCCCGGAGTCGTCGATCGACGGGTACGGGATGTCGAAGGTGCGCTCGAACGCCAGCGCCGCGCCCGCGGCGTCCTCGACGTTGATCCCGAGCAGACGAACGCCGTCGTCTGCGCGGTCGCGGGCGAGCGCGGCGAGCGTCGGCGCCTCGCTCCGGCACGGCGGGCACGCGGCGTACCAGGTGTTGAGCACCACGATCTGCCCGAGCCAGTCCGCAGTGTCGACCTGTTCGCCCTGGTACGTCGTGCCGGTGACCGCGACCGGCTCGCCCCGTTCGTCGACGTCCCAGGTCTGGACGCTGCCGTCGCCGGAGACGTAGCCCTGGTTCGGCACACTCGCGCCCGTGGTCTCGGACGGGGCGCACCCGGCCAGCGCCACAACGGCAGTAGCGACAAGTGCCGCTGCGCGGAGAGCAGTACGCATCCTGGTCACCGCCCCAGCAGCGGTGCGGGGTCGACGGTGGAACCGTTCACGTACACCTCGAAGTGCAGATGGCAGGCACCAGACAGGCCCGTGTTGCCGGAGTAACCGATGAGGTCGCCCCGGCGCACCTGCTGACCGGTCGACACGGCAAAGCTCGTGAGGTGGTTCGAGCTGCTCATCATCGGCTGACCGTTCACGGTGCCGTAGTTCAGCATCACCTGATTGCCGAACGTCCCGCGCCGCTGCGCCCACTGCACGGTCGCGTCGCGCGGGGCGTACAGCGGGGTGTTGCAGTAGGTGCGTAGGTCGATCCCGGCGTGCAGGCGCGTGTACCCAAGGATCGGGTGCAGCCGCATGCCGTAGCTGGACGTGACGTACATCGGGTTGATCGAGGTCGGGTTGGCGAAGATCGCACCCGCGCCGTTGGAGGGCGGCGGGGGCGCGGCCGGTTGCTGTGCGCCGGGCGCCGCGGGCGCCGGCTTGGCTGCGGCGGCGCGCTGCTGCTCGGCGATGATGCCGGCGAGCTCTTGCTCGACCGCGGCGCGGTCGCTCTCGACCTGGGCGCGCTCGGCTTCGGCCTGGTTCTTCATGCCGGCTAGGCGCTGCTGGGTTGAGCGCTGGTCGGCGATCAGGTCCTCGATCTCCTGCTCACGCGTCGCTGCGGCGGCGCGAGCCTGGTCGGCGCGCACAACCTCGGCCTCGGCCTCGGCCTTCAGCTCGCCGATCCGATCGGTGACGGCGGTCAGACGGGTCTGTGCGTTCCGGGCGTCGCCGGCGAGGTCGGCAAGCTCCTGGACGAGCTCGCGCTGGGCGCGCTGCGCGGTCGCGGCGGCCTGGTAGCGGCGGTTGAAGTCATCGACGCTCTGGGCGTCGAGGACCACCGCGATGGCGGACATGTCACCCCCGCCCTGGTACGCCTGGCGCGCGAGTTGGCCGATGCTGTCCCGGACGTCTTGGTCGCGTGCGGCGTTCTCGGTCAGGTCGGCGCTGATGCTGTCGCGCTGGTCCGTGGCGTCGACGAGGCGGGCCTGCACGAGCTCGGCGCGCCGTTCGGCGCCGGCCAGTTCGTCCTGTGCGGTCCTGAGCTCCTGCTGGGCGGCGGGCAGCCGGGCCTCGGTCGCTGCGAGATCGCTGACGGCCTGCGCGAGGTCGGCGGACAGGCCCTCGATCGACGCCTGCAGGTCCTCGGCGCGGCGCTGGGCGGCGTCAGCGCGTTCCTGGGCTGCACGTCGCCGGTCGTCGAGGTCGTCAGCTGAGCCCGCTGCGGGGGCGAGAGCCACCAGGACGGCCACGGCGACCAGGGTCGCGGTTGCGCGGCGCCACAGACGCGGGGGGCGGGCAACGGGTCGACGCATGCGGGATTCCTGTCGTGGAACGCGAGGGCGCGACCACGGTAGGCCGGGGCGTCGACGACGCAGCGGCGCGGGGGCGCGCCTTCAGCGTTCCTTCATCTGGCGCTGTCTGCGCCGGCTCGTGCCCGCCGTGCGGGTAGCCGGAGCGTGAAGGTGGCGCCCTGCCCGGCGCCGGGGCTGGCGGCTTCCAACGATCCGTCGTGTGCCTCCGCGAACGCCCTGCTCACCGTCAGCCCGATCCCTGAGCCACCGTGGTCCCGGTCGCGGGCCGCGTCGGCCCGGTAGAACCGGTCGAACACGTGGGACAGGTGTTCCGGGGCGATGCCGTCGCCCGTGTCGTGCACGCCGATGGCGACGGCGTCCCGCTCGGCGCGGACCCGCACGACGACGGCGGCTCCGGGGTCGCTGTGCCGCAGCGCGTTGTCCAGAAGGTTGGCCAGGACCTGCCCGATGCGGTCGCGGTCCACGACGACTGCCGGGGCGCGGGCCGCGGTGTCGACCTGGAGGTACACGCCCTTGGCGGCATAGGCAGGGTTGGCCGCAGCGGCCGCGGCGCGCACCAGGTCCTCCGGGGCGGCGTCCGCGAGGCGCAGCGGCAGGCGCCGCTCCTCGGCGAGTGACACCGCCGAGACGTCCTCCGCGAGCCGGCTCAGCCGGTTCACCTGGTCGCGCAGCACCTGCAGCGTCGCGGCGTCAGGGTCCCGCAGCCCGTCCTCGATCGAGTCGACATACACGGTCAGGGTGGCCAGCGGCGTGCGCATCTCGTGGGCCAGGTCCGCCAGCAGCCGGCGGCGGGTGCCATCGACGTGCTCGAGGCGCTCGGACATCGCGTTCATCGCGGTCGCGACGTCGTCGAACTCGGCGCCCAACCCCGGGACGGGAACCCGGCGGTCATACACCCCACGCGCCACGCTCCCGGCGGCCGCGACGATCGGTTGCAGCGACCGGGTCACTCGCCCCGCGATCCAGATGCTCAACACCGAGGACACGAGCAGCGCGAGCAGCAGGGCCGCGCCCAGCGAGACGCTGCCAGCCGTGCCGAACGCCGCTTCGGCGTGCTCGGTCGCGTCGTCGGACGCGTCCTCGTTGTGCTGCAACAGGTTCTCGTGGAAGATCCCGGGCCCGATCAGCGAGGCGACCAGCCCGGCGGTCGCGACGGTGACCAGCGTGACCGCCGAGAGCGCGACGCTCAGCCGGAGGGCGACCCCCCAGCCCCGCCACGGTGCGCGGCTCATCCGTCGCCCAGCTGGTAGCCGATGCCGCGCACTGTGCGGACGAACCGCTGAGTCGCGGCGTCGTCGCCGAGCTTGCGCCGCAGGTGCAGCACGTGCACGTCGATCAGGCTCTCGTCGCCGAACCAGTTCTCCCCCCGCAGCGCCTCGATCAGCGCGCGCCGCGACATGGCGGTCCCGGCGTTGTCGATCAGGCAGGCGAGCAGGTCGAACTCGGTCGGCGTCAGGTCCACCGCCGCCCCTTCGAGTGTGACCTCGCGGCTGCGCAGGTCCACGCGCAGGCCGCCGATCTCACGCGTCGGCGGTGCCAGCGGGCCGGGTGTGCGAGCGCGTCGCAGCAGCGTGCGGACCCGGGCGAGCAGCTCGCGCGGCCGGAACGGCTTGGTCATGTAGTCGTCCGCACCGGAACGCAGGCCCTGCAGCACCTCCGTCTCGTCCGCGCGTGCGGTGAGCATCACCACGTAGGCGTCGGAGAACTCCCGCAGACGCCGGCACACCTCGATGCCGTCAACTCCGGGCAGGCCGAGGTCGAGCACCACGACGTGCGGCGCGATCGAGCGGGCGGTTTCCAGCGCGTGGGCGCCGTCGCCGACCACGGCCACGTCGTAGCCGTCGGCACGTAGGTAGTCGCCGATGACGGCGGCGAGCACGCTCTCGTCCTCGACGACCAGCACGCGCACGCGTTCGGTGTCAGTGGGCATGCGGCACCTTCGCACGTGTGGTCGGCCGCTTCGAGCGACCCTGGATGGGGCCGGGCGCGGCCTTCATCGGATCTTCATGGAACCGGTAGCGGCGACCACCCGCACTGAGCGCAGGTCGGCCCATCGGGGGACCTCGGCGCAGTACCGCGCATAGGACTCCCCGAACCGCTCGTCAAGCGCGTCTTCCTCCGCAGTGATCTGCCCGGCCGTGAGCACGGCGACGAACCCGGCCACCGGGGCGAGCGCGGCGGGCGACCGCAGGGCCACCGCGTGCGCGAGCAGTGCCGCGGCCATCCCCAGGTACATCGGGTTGCGGCTGACCCGATTGGCCCCGGTGGTCACGAGCGTGCTTGCCCCCGCCGGGGCGAGGGGGTCGACGGTCGTGCGGGCGCGACGGAATCGGACGAGCGCGTCGCCGAGCAGCCACGCCGCGGTGGCGGCAGGAAGCGCGGCGGCCGCGAGCGAGCCGGGGGTGGGCCGCCTCCCCCGGGAGACCGCCAGCTGCACAGCGCCCGCGACCGCGGCGAACGCCACGGGCGGCATCGCCGTACCGACGCGGCGGCTCATGCGTGCCCGAGGTGCTCGTGCGTGCGGTGCGACGCGGGTTCGATCTGGAACGTGGAGTGCTCGACCGAGATCGGGAAGTGCGAGGTCAGGCAGTCCTGGAGCTGGTCAAGGATGCGGGCGGTGTGCCCGTCGGAGAAGCACTCGTCGTCGACCGTGACGTGCGCCGTGATGACCGGCAGGCCGGTGGCGACCAGGGTCGCGTGCAGGTCGTGCACCGCGCGCACGTGCTCGACGCCCAGCAGGTGGTCGCGCACCGCGTCGAGGTCGAGCCCGGCAGGAGTGGACTCGAGCAGCACGGCGCTGGTCTCGCGGAGCAGCTTGATGGCGCGCGGGACGATGAGCGCGCCGATGAGGAGGCCAGCGATGGCGTCGGCCTGCTGCCAGCCGGTGGTCGCGATGACGACCGCCGCGACGATGACGCCGACCGAGCCGAGCGCGTCGTTGAGCACCTCCAGGAACGCGGCGCGCAGGTTGAAGTTCGCCTTGCGCCCGCTGGCCAAGACCGCGATGGCCGCCACGTTCGCGACCAGGCCGATGATGCCGAACACGATGAGCTCGGTCGACGGCACCTCAGGCGGGGAGAACAGCCGCCGGATCCCCTCGACAAGCACGTACCCGCCGACGGCCAGCAGCACCGCGGACTGCGCCAGCGCGCCCAGCACCTCGGCCCGCCGGTAGCCCCAGGTCCGCCGGGACGTCGCCGGCTTGAGGGAGAGGTGCGCGGCGACGAGCGCCATCGCCAGGCCGGCGGCGTCGGTGAGCATGTGCGCGGTGTCGACCAGCAGTGCGAGGCTACCGGTGATCAGGGCGCCCACGGCCTGTGCGACCAGGACCGTCGAGGTCAGGCCGAACGCGATCGCGAGCCGGCGCCTGTGGTCGCCACCGGCCACGGGCGAGTGGTCGTGCCCGTGGCTCACCGCTGGTCCCCCGCGAGGTGCGCGCACGCGTCCGGGCTCGACCCGCCGCGCAGCAGGTCCTCCGCCGCGCCGACGAGCGTCGCCAGGCGGCCCGGGTCGGCGATCGCGTAGATCGAGGACCGGCCGCGCTGCCGCACGGTGACCAGCCCGCAGTCCCGCAGGCAGGCCAGATGCACGCTCACCGTGGACTGCGCGAGGCCGAGGTGCTCGGTCAGCTCGCGCACCGAGTGCTCCCCGGTGAACAGGTGGCGCAGCATCGTCAGCCGGGCCGGCTCGCCGAGGGCCCGGAACAGCGCGGCGGTCGGGGCCGTGAGCACGGCGTCATCAGCGGAGCGGGCGTCGTTCTCATTATCGACCATTGGGGATGTCATCGTCACACAGCGATGGTAGAGCGTTGTGTGCGACGCGTGCCACACCTCAGGTCGAGCCTTCATCGAATCTCAACCTCCGAGGGCCGATGTGCCGCCTGGGGTCGCCTACCGTGCGACCGGAGGGCAGCGCTCCACCCTCTTCCTCACCACCGCAAAGCCGTGCTCTGCCGCGCGGCCGCGCCTGACGACCCGCAGGAGAGACGCCATGAAGACCGACGCTGCCGCCGCGAACCCCCCGCGGCCGCTGAGTCCGCGCGTGCGCAGCGCCCTGATTGCCGGCGCGCTGGTCGTCGTGGCGATCACCGGCCTGCTGATCTATGCCCTCGCCACCGGCCCCCGGGGGCCGGCGCCTCGGCAGGAGGCCGGGGCGCTGCCCGCGACCCGCGCGGACTCCTACGTCCTCGACGACGCCGGCCCGGGCGCGCCGACGCTCGTCGAGTTCATGGACTTCGAGTGCGAGGCCTGCGGCGCCTTCTACCCCGTGGTGGAGCAGATCCGCGAGCAGTACGCGGGTCAGATCAACTACGTCATCCGCTACTTCCCGATCGAGAGTCACGCCAACGCGATGAACGCCGCGCTGGCGGTGGAGGCGGCGGCGCAGCAGGGCCAGGTCGAGGACATGTACCACCGGATGTTCCAGACCCAGGCTGAGTGGGGCGAGCAGCAGACCTCACAGGCCGACCTGTTCCGTTCGTTCGCCGAGGACCTGGGCCTGGATCTGGCCGCGTACGACGACGCGGTCGCGGACCCGGCGACCCAGGAGCGCGTGCAGCAGGACCTCGACGACGGGCAGGCGCTCGGGGTGCAGGGCACGCCGACGTTCTTCCTCGACGGGCAGCGCCTGGAGCTCAGCAGCGTCTCGGACCTGACCGACGCCCTGGACCGCGCGCTCGACGAGTCGGGCGGCGCGTGACCGCCGTCGCCGCCACCCCCGATACGGTCCTGTTCGAGCCCCGGACAGCCGAGCGGCGCCGCGCCGTCGCCCTGGCGGCCCTCGCCGCGGTTGGGCTCGCTGCGGCGTTCGCCCTGCTCCTCGAGCGGTTCGCGGTCCTGGAGGACCCCACTCACGTCCCGAGCTGCACGCTCAACCCGATCCTGTCCTGCACCTCGGTGATGACCTCGGAGCAGGCGTCGGTGTTCGGCTTCCCCAACCCGCTGATCGGCATCGTGGGCTTCACAGTGGTCCTCACCGCAGCCGCGGGCATGCTCAGTGGCGCTCGGTTCGGCGAGTGGTACTGGCTCGCGCTGCAGGCCGGGGTCACCTTCGGGGTGGTGTTCGTGCACTGGCTCGCGTTCCAGAGCCTCTACCGCATCGGCGCGCTCTGTCCGTACTGCCTGGTGGTGTGGGCGGTGATGATCCCGTTGTTCCTGTCGGTGACGCTGCGCAACCTGCAGCGCTGGCAGCTCTCGCTGACCCGGCCTGCCCGAGCGGCCCTCGCGGTGGCCGTCGACTACCGCTCGACGATCCTCACCGCGTGGTACCTGACGATCGCGCTGCTCGCGCTGCAACGGTTCTGGTTCTACTGGTCCACCCTGCTGCCGTGACCGGGACCCATCGCCCTCGGGCGTCGTGCTCGTCCACGAGGTCGCCGAGGTGGTCGTGATCCACAACGGCGTCCGCGCCGCCCGCGCGCCGCGAGGCCCCGCGACCGGGGACGCGCAGCTGGGCCGCGCCGGGGTGGCGCGGGTCGCCGCCGCATGAGACCCACCGAAGCGGTGCTCCTGGCCGCCGACGTCGGATCGACGTTCGCCACCGCCGCCTTCTCCGGCCCCCTGCTCCTCGCGGTGCTCGTGTCACTCGTCGCGGGTGCGGTGTCCTTCGCCTCACCGTGCGTCCTGCCTCTGGTTCCCGGCTACCTGGGGTACCTCAGCGGGCTCACCGCGCAGACCATGCAACCAGTCGGCACCCCGCTCTCGGGCTCCGCACCGGCGCCGCGCCGGGGACGTCTCGCGCTCGGGGTGACGCTTTTCGTCCTCGGGTTCGCGCTCGTGTTCGTCACTCTCGGCACGCTGGCCGGATCCCTGGGCGGGACGCTGCTTCGCTGGCAGGACCCCATCACGCGCGCGCTCGGCGTCGTGGTGATCGTGATGGGCATCGCGTTCCTCGGCGGGGTGCCGTTCCTCCAGCGCGAGGCGCGGGTCCACCGCCGCCCGCCCGCGACCCTGTGGGGCGCGCCGCTGCTCGGGGTCACGTTCGGGCTCGGTTGGACGCCGTGCATCGGCCCCACGCTTGCCGCAGTGATGGCCCTCTCCCTGGAGGGTGGCTCCCCGGCCCGCGGCGCCTTGCTGTCGTCTGCATACGCCTTGGGTCTCGGGTTGCCGTTCGTGCTGCTCGCGCTCGGGCTGCAGCGCAGCTCGCGGCTGCTCGAGGTCGTCCGCCGGCGCCGGCGGATGATCTCCGTGGTCGGCGGCGGCATGCTCGTGCTTATCGGGCTCGCCCTGGTCACCGGCCTGTGGGGCAGGTGGGCGCAGAGCCTGCAGGGGCTGATCGCGATCTTCCAGCCCGTGGTGTGACAGCCACCGCCCGGCCGCGCGGAGGCATGAACCACGCCCGCCTCACCGGACGCGCGATCGATTCCCTGTCGGGGGCGGGGTGGTACCGGCCCTGGTGAGCCGCGAGGCCCGCGAGGCCCCCTCCGGGCTGGGGATGGACCGCAGAACGGTGATCGTCTCGGTGTTCCTGAGGTGAACCTTCAGCGGACCTTCATCGACGACGGAGCTGTTCTCGCCCTGTTGCCGCGAGAGCAGCGGCGATGCTGTCGGAGACCCCCGACGATCCCGGCATGGAGGCCTCATGAGTAGAGACGGCGACCGCCGGTCTGACGTCGTTGGGTGGCTTGCTACCGAGCCCACTTTGGAGGAACTGCGGCGGACCTTCCCGCACGAGTGGGAGCAGGTGCAGATCCGCCTGGTTCGTGCAGCGGATGCTGGCGAGGACGCGCTTCGCGCTCTGGTTGTCGAAGTCAGTGCTCCGCGAGCCGGATCGCCGGACCGGCAGCCGCGGGCGAAGGACCTGGTCGCCCACGAGGTGCGCCGTCAGATGCTCGCGCACGCGATCCAGCGGGCCGCGTTCGAGGCTGAAGCCGGGGCCGACAAGTCCCAGATCGCGTTCGACGCGTTCAGCGGCCGGGTACTGCAGCGGCTGTTCTTCCGGCGCGGCCTGGAGCGCAGACCTGTCTCGATGCTCGCGTACGCGGTGCTGTGGCCGCTCGCGCGCCAGCGCCGCTACGTCATGCCCCTGGTCCGCCCGCGGGGAATCTACTGCTTCTACTCCGCGGCGCTCGTGCGTCAGCTCGCAAAGCTGATCGGGCCGCGCGAGACCCTGGAGATCGCCGCCGGCGACGGCACGCTCACGCGGTTGCTGAAGGAGCGGGGCGTCGACGTCGTCGCCACGGACAACCAGAGCTGGTCGCGGTCGATTGACTACCCCGACCACGTCGCACGCCAGGATGCCGTCTCAGCCCTACGTGCCCGCAAACCCCAGGTCGTGGTGTGCTCGTGGCCCCCGGTCGGCAACGTGTTCGAGCGTGAAGTGTTCCGCACGCCAAGCGTCGAGACCTACATCGTCGTCGGCAGCTCTCGCGAGACCGGCAGCGGGAACTGGTTCGACTACCGGCGACAGACCGGGTTCCAGTTCGTCCACGACTACTCGTTGAGCCGGCTCGTTCTTCCCCGGTACCAGGGGAACGCGGTCCTCGTCTTCCAGCGACGGAAACTCGATGAAGGTGTCCTTGGGATCGACTCGATTCGCTGAGCCCCAGGCCCCCACGCCTCGCCTCGATCGACGTCAGACGACCTCACCCGACCAGCCGGGCTGAGACCAGGACACCGATGCGGCGCCGGATCGTGCGCCACACCCGTGGGAGGTAGCGCGGCCGTCGCCGCACTGTCTGCAGGTCGGCTCATCCGCGGCGGCGGAAGTACCAGAACCGAGTTGCCGTCGAGCAGATGAAGAGCAGCGCGACCCCCGCGATCATCGGGGCGGCGCTCCTCGCCACGACACCGGCGACCGTCAGGCTGCCGCCGACGACCAGAGCCGCGACGATCCAGATGATCGCGACCCGGTCGCCACCCGGCTGGCCGGCCTCGTTACGCACCTTGTGGTCCTCACGGTCCGGGGCGGTCGTCAGATGCCCGAGTACGAGTGCTTGCCGTTGACGAACAGGTTCACGACGGTGAAGTTCGCGATCACGACGGCGTACCCCACGTAGACCAGGTACGCGGCACGCCGGCCCTGCCAGCCACGAGTGGTGCGCGCGTGCAGGTACGCCGCGTACACCACCCACGCGACGAACGTGGCGACCTCCTTGGGATCCCAGCCCCAGTACCGGCCCCACGCCTGCTCAGCCCAGATCGCCCCACCGATCAGCGTCAGCGTCCACAGCACGAACGCGATCGCATTCAACCGGAACGACAGCGCCTCGAGGCGCACCGCGCTGGGGACCGTCCGCAGCCACAACCATGACGGACCGGTGATCCGCCACCGACGCAGCGAACGGCGCAGCTCGTCGCCCACGCGCCACGGGCGATCCAGCCGGGACCGCCCGGACTCGCGGGAATCCTGCAGGACCTGCAGCACCGAGGTCGCGAAAGCGACGGTGAAGATCCCCGTTGCTGCGATGGCGATGCTGACGTGGATGACCAGCCAGTAGCTCTGCAGCGCCGGCTGCACCGCGTCCGCCCGCAGGTAGAACGAGTTCAGCGCGACCACGAGGGACAGCACGGCGATCCCGGTCACAAGCACCCCGACGAACGGCAACATGCGGGTGCGCCGTACGGCAAGAAAGACCACCGCCGCGACCAAGATCCCGACGATCGTGAACTCGTACATGTTGGCGGTCGGCCACCGCCCGGCCGCCACTCCACGCAGGACCACACCGCACAGCAGCAGCGCCGTCGCCAGCGTGGCGGTCGATCGCGCGATCCCCGCCGCGCGGCCGGGCGCGGCGATGGTCGATTCTGCGGTCGTGATTTCGGCCGCGCCGGCACCGACGGCGACCGGGCGGCGCTGCGTTCGGGCCGAGGCATCCGCGACGCGGGCCAGAGCGGTCGAGTACGCGACCAGCGCGATCGCGTACGCAGTCACCGCGCCCCACACGAGCAGGGTGCTGAGGTCTCCGATCGGCACGCCGATCAGCCGATCCGGATGAACAACGGGTCGGACTGCCAGATCTTCCGGATCTGGACCGTCTTGCCGGGTACGGGCGCGTCGACCTGCAGGTTGTCACCGGCGTAGATCGCGATGTGCCCGGGCGACCAGATCAGGTCGCCCGGCTGCGCCTGGTCGCGCGGGACGACCGTGCCTGCGTCTCGTTGGGCCGTCGACGTGCGCGGGATCTTGATGCCGACCTGCGCGTACACGTACGAGGTAAAGCCGGAGCAGTCGAACCCGCTCGGGGTCGTGCCGCCGTACACATAGGGCACACCGACCAGACCCGAGGCGACCGCGACGACGGCGCTGCCGTTCGCGGACTGGGGCACTGGTGCGCCGATCGCGGTCAGCTCCTGCGGTTCGGTGGGCTCGGTTCGTCGCGAGGAGCGGGCTGCCGCCTGATCGGGTCGAGCAGCCGCTTCCTCGACCACCGGCGGGGGAGGCGGTGGCAGCACCGCGGTCGCGCCAGGGACGTCGAACGACCAGGTCGCGGTGACGGGCGCGACTGCACTCGGGGCGGCGGAGGCCAACGCCCGGGCCCCGGCCAGGGCGTTGAGATCGAGAATGCCGGCGCTGCTCTCAGCCGGTTGTGCGGACGCCGGAACCGCTGTGAGCGAGACCGCTAGCCCCGAAGTTGCGACAAGCGTGCCGACCCGACGGCCGGCGAGCGCTCCGGTCGCCCGCGCATTCGCGCTGGCGTCGGTCAACGGCGTCCGGGCGGGGCCGGGAGTGCGATTGCGCGAGCTGACGCGCAGATGAGCAGGCATGTGGGCTCCAGTCGCCTGCGAGGTGCGTTGTCGGTTCGAACGAAGCTCTTCGACCGACCCGGGACTCGCTTTGCCGCCGAGGGCGGTTGAGTGCCCGTGGAGACTGGGTCCCCCCGCTCCTGCCGCGCAACATCGACAAGCCGGGCGGTGGCAGGACTCGGCGTCCGCGCGGCCCCGGACGGCGCCCGGTTCCGAGCGACGCTAGACGGAGCGTCTCAAGCGCTGGTGCTCGCCATCGCACTCTTCAGCGAACCTTCATCACCGCTCCCCAGCCGGGAAGGGCTGCGGGCCACCCGGACGCCCGCGCAGAACGCCCTAGCACACCTCGGGCCGTGGCTGGCAAGCGGGAGGCCGTCGGCCCTCCTCGGCGAGCGCCCGGGCGAGTTGCAGCCTGCCGGGACCGTCTGCTCCCCGGCTGCGACCAGCGGTCCGCAGCTGGTGCGTCAACGCCACCCCCGGGCCGGAGACGCCTGCTAGACATCTTGGCCGGTCCCGAAATCCGGTCGTTGCCGGGTGCCCGCCCGGACGTCCCCGTCGCGGAGGTGGAGCCTGCGACCGGAGCACGTGACCATCCAGCTTCGACCCCCCGGATAGGACGGCGTTCGCTGCTCTGGACACTCCTCTGCGAAAGCGCCCACATCGGCCTTCACCTGCGGCTACGTTGGCCGCAAGGGGCGAAAGTACAACGATGGGATCTAGCGCATGTTGAAGGAAGTCACCACGACGGCACTGGCGGTGGGCCTGGTCCTGCTCGGCACGGCCCCGGCGATCGCCGCCGGCGCGCCGTCGCCCGATGTGCCGCTGACGCAGGGCGAGCCCGGTGACGGTGTCGTCAACGACGACACCGCCCTGCGGGCCGAGCTCGACGCGCTCGCCGCGGTCCAGAGCGAGGACGAGGTCGACGCGATCCTGAACTCCGGGCAGCAGGTCCAGGCCCTGTACGACGTCGAGGCCGGCGAGTACGTCTCGGCGTTCGTCGAGGAGCCCACGATCGTCACGCGGGCGATCACTCAGCGCGGCCCCGGGTGCGCGAGCGGTGACGCGTGCATCGTCAACAAGACGATCGGGTTCTACGGGACCGGTCAGCTCACGTTCAAGTCCTCGATCTCCGGGGTCACCAAGGTCAGCGCCGGCAACAAGGTGACGACCTGGTGGCGCAGCGCCACGGTCGGCGTCTACCAGAACGTGAACGTGACGACCACGTTCACCAGCCCGATCACCCTGGTGTCCATCACCAGGAGCTGACGGCGCGCGCCGGCGGCGCGCACAGGAGCAGGGCAGGAGCCCCGGGGCGCCTCGGCGACCCGGGGCTCCTGCGCGTCCCGACCCGCGAGCAGGCCCGGTCGCGACCGCGGTCAGCCGGGGATGTTCCGGGGGTCGCGGCCGTAGGAGTTCTTCTCGTGCACCTGGCCATCCAGCCCGTGGATGTGGTGCTCGGCGCCGCGCGCGATCGCCTCCTCGCGGCCCGCCGCCACCGCGGCGTCCTTCGTGTCGTGCCGGTCGCCCACCTGGCGGCCGGCGACCTCGTTGATCCACGCACCGTCGCTGTGCACCGTGTGCACGCCGTTGCCCTGGCTCATTGGAGACCTCCTAGTTCGACGTCACGGCCAGTTTCACCGCGCCATCGATCGACGGCATCCGCAGCCGGGGCAGCACGAGGTGGGCAAGCGCGGAATCGTCAGGCATTCGCGTGGGAACCGGGGTCGGCGCGTTGAACGCGACCCGTCCCGGGGACCGAGCCGCGGGTGTGTCAACGCCACGCCCTACACTCGTGCCTGCCACCTCACATCACGTAGCTGACTGTTCCAGGACCCGGTGGGAGGGGTCGCCTCATGCCTCGCAGCTGCGGGGAGATGGGAGGTGGTGGCAGTGGCAGACGAACCGTGTCAGCACTGTCAGAGGACCGAAGCTTCTGAACAGCGAACGACCGGCCGAGCCGCGAAGGTTGCACCCTTCGTGAAGCAACTCATGCCGGTCGTCGTGGAAGTTATTCGCCTCATCCGTGAACTCGTAGCCTGAGTTCACAACACCGTGGTGACGTCCCGTCATGGACCTCGTCCGTGGCGGGGCGTCGCCACACTGCTATCAGGATGTTAACACCGTGGTGGCTAACGGGCACAGAGCCCGTGAGCCACAGCGGGACTCGCTGACATGACGAGTGCGGGAAGTTCCGTCGTCACCACGAGCGCAAGATCTTCCGGACGCGCTGCGAGAACTTCTCGCGGACAAGATGGCGGACAAGATCCCGGAGCGCCCGGCTCCCCGACGCCGTGACCTGCGAGAACATCGACGCGACGTCGCGCCTGCCGCCTGCCGTATCCCTCGCAGCGACTCGCGCTCCGCGCTCCTAGCTGCTCGCCCCACCCCGGGTCCGGGGCGCTCGAGGTGCACCACCGCCAGCCGGCGCCCCAGGGGCACCAGCTGGTACCGGTCGCGCCTACGGCGCGCTGCACCCCATCGGCGCCCGAGCCGGCCTCCCACCACCAGGCCATCGCGGCCCACCTCGGCCGGTATCAGGCCGTCGCTCCCCACCCGATGCCTGCGCGCCATGACGTAGCCCACCCCGTCGCTGCGCGCCGGCATGCGCGACGTCACAGCGCTCCGGCCTCGCGCGGGGCCCCTCCCGCTCCTCGGCCTGATACCTCGCGCCTGCCGGTGAGGCCCGAAAGACACGGGCACTCACCGGCCGGACCAACCGGTACCGGATCACACCGAGGAGAGGGTCACCATGACCACCACCAGCACCACCCAGCCCGCACCCGCCGCACTGCCTGACGGCGTCGAGTTCCTGTACATGAACCCGGCCGACCTCATCGTGGACGCCAACATCCGCACCGACGCGGCCATCACCCCCGAGTTCCGCCAGTCGATCCGCGACCTCGGCGTCCGCGTCCCCGTCACCGCGGTCCGCGCTCCCGAGGGCATCAAGGTCCGCGAGGGCCAGCGCCGCACCATCACCGCCACCCAGGAGCAGGTCCCGGCCATCCCCGTCTACGTCGTGCCCGACGGCGGCGACGTCGAGCGGATCATCGGCCAGTTGGCCGAGAACCACGACCGCGCCGCGATGACCCAGCCCGACACCGCCGCCGCCTACGAGCAGTTGGCCCTGCTCGGGCTGTCCGCCTCCCAGATCGCCAAGCGCACCCGCCGCACCAAGGCCGAGGTCACCGCCGGGCTCACCGTCGCCAAGTCCACCACCGCCGCCGAGGCCGCCGAGGGGTACGCGCTCGACCTGGTGTCCGCCGCGCTGTTCGCGGAGTTCGACGGCGACGAGGACGCCACCCGGACCCTGCGGTGGGCCGCCGAGCGCGGCGGCTCCCTCGCCCACGCCGCCCAGCGCATCCGCGACGAGCGCGCCCGCACCCAGGCGCTCGACACCGAGCGCGCCCGCCTCACCGCCGACGGCGTCACCATCACCCCCAAGCCCGGGTACTACGAGGTCACCCCCCGCCGCGAGGTCACCGCCCTGCGCGCCAAGGGCCACACCGAGCCCCTGACCCCCGAGCAGCACGCCACCTGCCCCCACCACGCCGCCTACGTCCACTACGACGACGCCACCGCCACCGCCGAGGCCGTCTACATCTGCACCGACTACAAGGCCGCCGGGCACCTGCGGTGGACCGACCCCGCCGCCAAGGCCGAGCGGACCCCCGTGTCCGAGGCCGAGCGGGCCGAGCGCCGCCAGGTCCGCGAGAACAACGCGGCCTGGCGCTCGGCCGAGAAGGTGCGGCGCGACTGGCTGGCGGCCACCATCGCCCGCCGCAAGACCCCGCCGAAGGGCGCCGCCGAGTTGGTCGCCGACGCCATCGTGAACCAGGCCTCCCGGCTCTCCTACGCCGCCGACCGGGGCTTCCAGGTCGCCGCCAGCCTGCTCGGGCACACCGGCGAGTACGGCGGCCGCCAGTACATCGCCAACCTGCTGAGCAAGGCCAACACCCCCCGCTCGCACGTCATCACCCTCGTGGTCGTCCTGGCCGCCATCGAGGAGTGCACCGGCGTGCACTCCTGGCGCAACGCCTCCGGCGACAGCGGCGCCGCCGACTACCTGACCACGCTGGAGACCTGGGGATACCAGTTGTCCGACATCGAGCAGGTCGCGTGCGGCCGCACCCCCGCCACCGACCCCGACCCCGAGCCCGCCGAGGCGGCCGCACCGGCAGCCTGACCCCCAGCCGCAGGACGCCCGGCCGGAACCAGTCCGAATGGCTCCGGCCGGGCGCGGGCGGCGGATCGCAGGGGCAGGACCACCGCCCGCCACACCGTAGCGAGGAGAGGACCACTCACCACCCCATCCTGGTGAGCCCCCGCGCGCCCACAGCCATCGGGCGGGTGTGGCCGGCGCCGGGCGCATCGAGCGCCGGCACCGACCGCCAGGGCCTCCGGCCCCGGACCCCGGCGACGATCAGCCCGCAGCCGGTCACCGCACGCTGTTCACCGCGGCCGCGGACCTGGGGGCCGCTTCAGCAGGAACGCGCTCGAGCCCGATCCGGCACCTCGCATTTGGGCGCCAGCAACTCTACTCGCGGTTCGAGATCCACTGATCGAAAGTCCCCCGACGCAGCGCTCTGACCTGCTAGGTTCCGTCTGGGCGCCGATTGGCGCCCAGAATGCAATTTTCCAGGGGGCTTTTCCGCATGCGCTCTTTCCGTTCCCTCATCGCCGTGGCCACGTGCGCAGGAGTCCTGGCCATCTCCGGCCAGGCCGCGATCGCCGACGACGACACCGACGCGACCGTCATCGACGGCATCGAGGTGAGCGTCCCGGGTGTCGAGACGTCCGCTGACCTCGAGGCGTTCATCCTGTCCGACGAGTCGAAGACCGTCACGAGCAACCCTTCGAACGGCGAGATCATCTCGGTCGAGACCGGTCAGTCCCTGGTGTCGCCGCTGACGACCTCCTCGAACGTGTGCAAGACCGGCAACATGTGCCTGTTCGGCACCGGGGTGCCCAACGCCAACTACGGCTTCACCGGCGCCGGAACGATGCGGGGCAACTGGCCGGCTCGCACCAAGTACACGTCCGGCAGCTGGACCGCCAAGGTCAGGTTCGCCAACGGGATCGTGAGCCCCGAGGTCGGCCCGAACAGCACCAACCTCTTCGACAGGGTCACCGACGTCATCGCCGTCAGCCTGCGATGACGCACCGCGCCTTCTGAGACCAGAGTCTCCTCGGCGCCCACGCGAGTACGACGAAGGCTCGTTCACCGGCTCGGTGAACGAGCCTTCGTCGTCACCGGACGGCCTGGCACACGAGCGACGCCCGCGTCCCTGGCCCACACGATCCGCTTGATGACCGCGGCCATTGCTGCGGGCGCGGTCACCGGCAGGCCCGGGCTTGCACCCACTGCTCCGGCAGGAACGTGCCTCGGCCCGGCACCAGCACCCCGTGCTCGGTCACCAGCAGCTCGTAGGCGCACAGCGCCTCGTCGACCGCCAGCGGCTGCCCGCACTGCAGCACCGGGTGCGACGTCAGGACGACCAGGGTCAGGGCCCGGGTGTCCTCCCCGCGGTCCCGATCGCGGATCCACGACCCGTCGACGGTCGCCGGCCCGCCGGCGCCCGGCGGGGCCGCGAGCACTCCCTCGGCATCGACCAGGAGCTCGTACACCCGGGCGGCGTCCTCCGGGTCGAGCGGCGTTCGTCCTCCGGGGCAGAACAGCACGCCGTTCGTCGTCAGGACCTCGATCGTCTGCGTCTTCGCGTCGTTGCGAGCCATGCCCGACGGTCCCGACAGGTCGTTGAGTGTGGCAAGGGCGAGAACCTCACACCCGGGTCCTGCTCGCTGGCCGGCGCCGACCCTCCACGGCTCCGACCAGCGAGGACGGCGCCCGCGATCGGGTCCGGGACGCCGCCGGACCGCACCGTAGCGACTCATCCGTCTGTTGCGTACACCCAGGTGACCACCTATCCGGCGTGCCGTAGGTGCCCGCGCGCCCAAGATACTCAGCCGGCGCCGGCAGACGGCACCAGCTGATGCCCGACGCGCCTACGGCGCGCAGCACCCCTCCGAGCGCGCCGGTCGGTCCCGTCGTGCCTGGCCATCGCGGCTCACCAGGGCCGGTACCACCCCGCCCGCACCCCACCCGATGCCGTGCGGGCCTGAGCGATCCCACACCGACGCTGCGCGCCGGCATGCGATCCCTCACCCCCACCCGTCCCCGCGCGGGGCCCCGACGCGGACGGCGCGGCACCTCGCGCACGCCGGTGAGGCCGGGCACGCCCAGCGCTCACCGGCCCACCAACCCCGACGCGAGGAGGAACCCGTCATGGCCCGCAAGATCACCACCCGCACCACCCCCGAGCAGCGCCGCGAGCAGGCCACCGCCCTGCACAACAGCATCGCCGAGCAGGTCGAGACCCTGCGCGGAACCGACCAGTGGCGCGCGTTCCTCGACCTGTCCCGCGGGTTCCACGCCTACTCACTGAACAACCTGCTGCTCATCTGGTCCCAGCGACCCGACGCGACCCGCGTCGCCGGGTTCCGCCAGTGGCAAGCCCGCGGCCGCCAGGTCCGTAAGGGCGAGAAGGCCATCCGCATCTTCGGATACGCCACCGCGAAGATCACCGACGGCACCGACGCCCCCGACGACGAGCGCACCGAGACCGACGAGAACGGCCAGCGCCGCCGCGTCTGGTACCCCGTGCTGTCCGTGTTCGACATCGCCCAGACCGACCCGACCGACCCCGACGCCGCCGACCCCGCCGACCTGACGAAAACCCTCACCGGCGCCGACCACCTCGGAGTCCTCACCGCCGTGAGCGACTACCTGACCGCCGGCGGCTGGCGCGTCGAGCGCGAGGCGCTGCCCCCGGGCCTGGGCGGGTTCACCGACTTCAAGACCCGGCGCGTGGTCATCGCCACCGACGTCGAGCCCGCACAGGCCGCCAAGACCGCGCTGCACGAGGCAGCCCACGCGTACCTGCACGGCGACCTGGAGCCCGGGGAGTACCAGCAGCACCGAGGCACCTACGAGACCGAGGCCGAGTCCGTCGCCTACGTCGTCGCCGGCCTGCTCGGCCTCGACACCAGCGCCTACACCATCGGGTACGTCGCCGGATGGTCAGACGCCGACACCGACCTCATCCGCTCGACCGCCGCCAACGTGCTGCGCGCCGCGCACGCCATCGCCGACGCCATTACCACCCCCGCCAACCTCGACGCCGCCGCCTGACCAACCACGGTGCCCGGCCGCACACCGCAGCCGGGCACCGCGGCCCCCACCCCCCGGGCGGTGCGCGGCCCTCGCCGGCATCGAGCCGGCGAGGACCGCCGGCCGGGCGCCGACGCGAGGACAGGTGGCCGTCGCTGCCGTCGCCCGGCCGTCGCGGACCCCGTGCGCCGCGGGCGCCGGCGCCCACGGCCAGGGCCTCCGGCCCCGGACCCCGGCGACGATCAGCCCGTAGCCAGCTGGCCCGGTGCACCCCTCGCCCACCCGGGCACGCCGCGAGCTCCATCGCTGCGCGGCTCGCGGCGCACACAGGTGGACGACGGGACCCAGCAGGCGCCCGCACACAGGCCGCGCCGTCACCCCGAGCAGTCGGCCGGCGGTTCGGATCGCGCGACCTGTGCACGGCCTCACCCCGGTGGCGCTCACCTCGAGCGCGTGGTGCACCGCGGCCGCCGCGGGCGGCGCGGCCCACCGCCAGGGCCTCCGGCCCCGGACCCCGGCGACGCGTCGCGAACCCGGTGCTGTGGTCCCGGGCGGGGTGCGGGTCACCTGCGGGCCCATCGATCCGAGCCGCTGATCGTTGTCGCGCCGCCGTGGGCGTCAAGGGCCGATCACCTCCCGTAGCCGGTCCCGGAAGGTGCTCCGCACCTGCGGTGGCTGCGTCGGTCGGTCTGGCCCTTGACCCCCACGGCTCTGCGACATGGGCCTCCGGCTATCGAAGCGATGGCCAGCCGCACCGAGGCCACCGGCGCCGGAACCAACCGGCTCTGACCAGGAGGAACACCCTGCGCACCACCCTGAACCTCACCGTCGAGATCGACACCGCCGCCTGGGCCGAGGCCTACGGCAGTGAGACGGCCGCCGACATCCGCGCCGACGTCCTCACCTACCTGCGCACCCACGTCAACGGCGCAGCCGGCCCCGTCAGCGTCATCGCCGCCAGCGTCGTCGCCGATCCCGAGCACGGCGACCAGCACCCCACCCCGGCAGTCCAGATCGGCCTCCACCGGGCCAGCGCGCTCGCCCAGGTCTGGCTCAGGAGCGTGGACCTCCCCGCGTACAACGCCTGGCAGCAGCGCTACATGGCCGCCGACACCGTCGAGGACGCACGCGCCGACAAGCACGAGCTCATCGCCCAGTGGTGCGACGCCGGCTGCCCGGCGCCCGCACCGGCCCCCAGCCCCGCGCCCCGCGGCGGGCTGGCCCGCATCGTGCGGCGCCTCACCCGTCGCTGACTCCACCCGCTCGCCCTGTCAGCCGCCCACCCGACAGGAGGACCACCGTGAACATCACCGTCTACAGCAAGCCCGACTGCGTGCAGTGCGACGCGACCTACCGCGCCCTGGACAAGGCCAGCCTGCAGTACGAGATCGTCGACATCACCACCGACGCCGACGCCCGCGACTACGTCATGGGCCTGGGGCACCTGCAGGCGCCCGTCGTCGTCGCCGACGGCCAGCACTGGTCCGGGTACCGCCCGGACCAGATCACCGCCCTCGCCGACCACTCGCACGTGAGCGTCGCGCCGTGAACCCCGCCGACCCGACCGAGGCCCAAGTCGTCGACGAGCTCGCCTACCGGGCGCTGTGGTCCCGCGCCGAGGCCGAGACCATCCGCGCCCGCGACCCGCGGTGGGCGCTCGGCGGCGCCGCGCTGCGGCCCGCGCTCGCCGCGCTGATCCACGACCACGACGCCCACCGCCCCGACGCCCCCGCCCGCGGGCCGGCCCGCGCAGCGAGCATCTGGGACTGGATCGAGACCCGAGCAGCCCAGGTCGACGCACGGCGCGCCGCTCGCCAGTCCTGGGCCCTGAACGGGCGGCGAGGACCGCAGCCGGCCGGCCCCGCACGCGAGGTGAGAGACGGCCTCTACGCCCGCGCCGAAGGGCGGCCCGACCCGGGCCTGCTCGCCCACGCGCCCGCCGTGCTCACCGCGCTGCCCGCCATCATCGCCCCCGACGCGCACCAGGAGGGCAGCACCGCGCGCCTGCTGCACACCCTCGGCCGGCTCCGCGACGCCGACCTCGCTGCCCAGCTGGAGGTGCTGGCATGACCACCACCCTGCCCATCGATCGGATCGTGCCGAACCCCGAGAACATCCGGAGCCAGCTGCGGGGCATGGACGAGTTGGTCGCGGCCGTGCGCGAGGTCGGGATCCTGCACCCGATCACCGTCACCCCGAGAGCCGACGGCCGGTTCCGCATCATCGACGGCCACCGCCGCTACGAGGCCGCCCGCCGCGTCGGGCTCCAGGTCATCCCCGTCATCGCCCGGCGCACCCGAACCGGGATCGACCACACCTTCCTCATGCTGATCGCCGCCCTGCACGACCCGCTCACCCCGCTCGAGGAAGCGGCCGCGTTCGCCAAGCTCCGCGACGCCGGCGTGCCGTTCGTCGACATCGCCCGCAAGAGCGGACGGTCCGCCGGCACCGTCCGCGACCGCCTGGCCCTGCTGCGCCTGCCCGAGGAGGCCCGGGCCATGCTCGATGACGGCCGCCTGCCGCTGTCCAGCGCCGTCGACCTGGCCCGCGGCGTCACCACCGGCACCCCACGCGCGGTCCCCGCCCGCACGGACGGCCGGCGCACCGGCTGGTTCACCAAGACCCACCGCCTCGCTGACGCCGTCCGCGCCGCCTGCACCCACCGCGGCACCCGCCAGATGGTCGGCGGCATCGGCTGCGGCCAGTGCTGGGAAGACGCCATCACCGAAGACGCCTCGCAACGGCCCGATTCTGTGGTCCCTTTTCGTGGTACTCTTTAGTCATGCCGGTGGAGTGGACGGACAGCGCAGCGCGACACGCGATCTCGCGTGAGGACGCCCTGTACGCAATCACCCACGCCGTCGGCAGCGAGGAGTTGGAAGGGCGACCTGGGGAGACGACGGTGGTGTACGTCGGCCGCCCGCACGCGCAGTCCGACCGCTACCTCGAGGTGATCGTCGCCCAGCGCCACCCGCGCACGATGGTCATCTTCCACGTGATGGAGCTGTCAGACCTGTACCGGCACCTGGTGAGCGAGGGAGAGTGAGCACGATGAGCGAGTACGACGAGCTGGCCGACCGCGCGCAGCGCGGCGAGATGACCAGCAAGCCGGGCACGGCGCGCCGAGGCCCGAGCGCCGCCGAGGCTGGCCGGCAGATGCTCATGCAGGCCACCGGGCAGAACGACCCGGACGAGGCCGTGCGGGTCGCCCTGGGTCGACCGCGCCTGGGTTCCGAGGGCCCGTCGCCGGTCTGGAAGGTGCGCGCCAGCGCCCAGCTCGACGCCCAGGTCCGCGCAGCGGCGGCCGCCAGGCACGTCCCGATGTCGCAGCTGGTCCGAGAGGCTGTCGCCGCGTACCTCGTCAAGGCCGGCTGAAGTCCTGACCCCCCGGGCGGCGGCCGACGACGGTCGGACCCCGACGGCCGGGCGTCGACGCGCGGACAGGTGGCCGTCGTTGCCGTCGCCCGGCCGTCGCGAACCCCGTGCGCCGCGGGCGCCGGCGCCGGCGCCCGCGGCCAGGGCCTCCGGCCCCGGACCCCGGCGACGCGCGCCCGCCCGGGCCGTGGTCCCGGGCGGGCGCGCGGGTCACCCCCGGGCC